>JAUXCW010000381.1 GCA_030618705.1 Gammaproteobacteria bacterium
CAACCAGACCGCCGAGGCAATCAGCGGTTTGGTGACAGAGAAGATAATGTAGCGGCTGGCCGGTGCCGCATCGCCGATGGTTTCGAACAGCGCCAGGCGACCGTGACGCGCCAGGGCCAACTGGCAGGAGGGCAGCAAACCTTCATCGACTTCCTGTCTTGTTCGCTCAAGCAGGGCTGCCACGCGATCGGGCAACAAGCCCAATTCCTCGCAGGAGGAAACAGGCTGGTAGGATAAGGCTATTGTAGAATCGCTAATATTCGGTCTCCTTGCCGTCGGGTTCACAGCGGTAAAAGTAGAACAGACGGGTCAGCACCCGCCCGCGGTATGCCGGCAGGGTATCGACCTGCTCGCATGCAAAGCCGGGCTCGTACACCTGGGGTTGTTCGTTTTTCTCATCGTAGATCACCAGGATGCCGCGACTATCCGGGCCGACAGCGCCGTACCAATACAGGTACTGGGACGGCCTGTTTTGCGTATCCTGGACGATGGTATCCGGCTGGTACCAGGCCAGCGGCCCGGCGGAATGCCAGTTGTAAACCAGCACCACGGGCTCGGCCTTACCCTCCTCGGTCATGGCCTGCCGTAGCTGTTCGGCGCGAATAGCCGCATCCTGCCAGCCGGTCACCCGGCTCAGGGGATGGCCGTAATCCGGGAACGGCAGGAAGGGCATTGGCGCAATACACATAATCAGCAACAGCAGTACGGAAATGGATGCCGAGACCCAGGCCAGGCCGCGCACCACTTTATTGTGCCAGAAAGTCCACAGCCAGAGCGCGCACAGCGGCGCCAGGAATACCCAGCCCATCAGGGTCCAGTGGGCCGAGGAGCGACCGGAGCCAGCCATAAAACCAAACAACAACAGTACCGGCAGCGCAAAGATCAGTAATAGCCGCTCACTCTTGCCCGGGCGCCGTACTGCCCATATTACCGACGCCATGCCGCCAATATATAATAGTGGCGAATAGGCGCCCATTTGCTCCAGCTGCATATTCAAGGCATCGCCCAGCGACCAGGCCGCGGCCGCCTCGTCACTCTCCAACTGGTAACCCACCTGATAGCGAAACGATATCCAGTCGTGCAGCGCGTTCCAGATCAGCACCGGACTCACCAGCAGTGCCGCCAGGCCCAGGCCATACCAGGCCCGGCGTTGCAGCAAACTGGAAAGGCGACCGCCGCTCCACAGGGCCAGCACAACGGAGAGCGCGAGGGTTACCGCAGTGTACTTGGACAGGCCCGCCAGCCCCAGCGCAAGCCCGAGGCCGAGCCAGTCCCGCAGTCGATCGTGTTCCAGTACATTGCGGGTAAACCACAACACCATAAGCCCCGCCAGCAACAGGGGAGCTTCCGGCGCCATGGCGATACTCATGTGGATGATCAGCGTACCCTGTAACAACAGCACGGTAATCAGGCCCAACCACCGGGTGTCCGCGGGAAACAGGCGCAGGGCGAGCATCGCTACCAGGTACTGGCTCGCCGTGGCCAGGGCGATGGGCGCCAGGCGCATGGCAAAGTCGCTATGGGAAAACTGCTGCACCAGTGCCTGGATCCAACCCACCATCGGCGGGTGGTCGACATAGCTCCAGTTGAGGTGCAGCCCGTAAAGCGCATAGTGGGTTTCGAAGGCGATCAGCGGCAGGCTGGCCGCCAATACCAGGTGCCAGCAGGCAAAGCCGAGGATGACAACATGGGTTGCGGGCCAGGGCCCGAGCCAGCGGGCAACATTGCGCAGTGATCGAACCGGGGAGATCATGCCTGGTTTCCCCTGCCCCTGCCGGCCGCTCTGGCGTCGTGGCCAGGAAGCAAGCACCGCACTATTTTTCCAGCCAACCGGGCCATCCCTTCTCCTCGATATATTGCAGCAGATTTTTCGGCCGATAGCCGCTATCAGCATCGCAGCGCTGCTTGACCTGCTGGTGGATCAGCACCTCACCATGGCCGTGGTCGATGGCGCGGTAGTAAGGCTTTTTCAGGCGATAGAAGTTGCGCCGGGATTTGTGCAACCGGGCCAACGGATTCGGTTTCAGAGTTTTGCCGAGGTAGGGCTCCAGAGCCAGGCCACTGGCGCTGGCTTGCTTCATCATCCACTGCAGACTGGTATCGGAGAGCAGGGAGCCGTCCTTGTCCGCCTTGTAGCTGCCGCCGATATCACTGTGGCTACCGACAAACCAGACCTGTTTCAGGTCGAGATGATCCCGGGCCTGCCAGATGGTCGGCTCAAAATCCCGGCGCAATTCATCGATCGCCATGGCGTGGCGCGCCACCCGGACATTGCGGCCGATCTTGGTATCGTAGAATTCGTCCTTGTCATCGAACAGGCCGAGGAAGGAAATCGGGATACCCATGGCGCCCACGGTATCCCACACACCGACGAACCTGACCTCGCGGGACGGGTGGGAATGGGCCTTTCTGAACGCCACGGATTTTTCTCCGTCCGGCGCATAGGTCTTGCTGGGCTTTTTATAGTGCTCGAAGGCGGCGTTGATCAGGTTTGCGTCGGGGCGCTTGAGGATGCCGCAGTTGTTGATCAGCCCGCACAAGCTGCGCACGGTATAGGCGCCGCGGCTAAAGCCGAACAGAAAAATCTCGTCCCCCGGCGTGTAATTCTGCACCAGATAGCGGTAGTCATCCATGATGTTCTTGTGCAAGCCCTTGCCGGTAACGCCCCCCGCCACCGGCTCGTAGTACGAGCCCACCCCCCAGTCATAAAAAACCTGCTGCGACACCTCGTTCGCGGCCATGGGCTTGACCGCGCGGGCCA
>JAUXCW010000252.1 GCA_030618705.1 Gammaproteobacteria bacterium
GCACGGGCCCGCCCGTACCGCAGTTGCACTGCGCGCTCAAATCCGGCCTTCGGCACCATCTTCTGTCCCCTTTGTATAAAAATACTGCACTATACTTTTTTTCGAAGCGTGGTTTTTAATGCCCGGGTTAAATTTTTCGGGCTTCGCATAGTGCAAAAACGGGGGCTCGATGGCCGCATCGGAGAAAAAAGATAGTAACGACACCGGGGATCTGACTCGCAGAAACTTCGTGGCCGGCGCCGCGGGTGCAGCGGTGGGCCTGGGTGTCGCCCGGCCGGCTTATGCCCGGCGCTTGCCGCCGCCAATACCGGACTACCCCTTCAAGCTGGGTGTGGCTTCCGGCGACCCCCTGTCTAACGGTGTGGTTATCTGGACTCGCCTCGCACCCAGGCCAGCCGATGGGGGTGGTATGGCGCCGGATGACTATTCCGTGCGATGGGAAGTGTCTCGCACCTCAGACATGGGCGATGTCGTGCGTCGCGGAAAGGCGAGGGCTAGAGCGAAGCACGCACATTCCGTCCACGTCGACGTGCGTGGCCTGAAACCCGACAGTGAATATTGGTATCGATTTATGGTCGGGGACTATTCCTCGGAGCTTGGTCGAACCCGTACCACACCGGGCCGTAATTCCCACCCCGAAAAGCTCGTATTCGCGGCGGTAACGTGCCAACGCTACAATTCAGGTTTCTACACGGCCTATGAAGACCTGGTATCAGCGGGGCCGGACCTTGTCGTTCACCTTGGCGACTACATCTACGAATCCCCCGGTGGCGGAGCCCGACCCGACCCGCTGCCGGAAGCGATCACTCTCGATGACTATCGGAATCGGTACGGCCTGTACAAATCCGACCCTGCACTGATCGCGGCTCACCAGAGCGCTCCCTGGTTGTTCACCTGGGACGACCACGAGGTGGAAAACAACTATGCCGGCCTCGTTCCAGGTGAGGGCACGGTGACTCCCGACCCGGTTGAATTTGAGAATCGACGTGCCGCCGCGTATAAGGCCTATTGGGAACATATGCCCTTTCGTCGACGAGCGCCTCACGGTGCGGACTATCGAATCTACCGTCGTACTTCCTGGGGGCATCTCGCTGACTTCCTGGTTCTCGATACACGTCAGTATCGGTCGCCGCAGTGCGGTGGTTTGGGCCCTTCCTGCAGTCCGGAACAGGACGCAAGGCGTGAAATGCTGGGGCGCAGACAAAGCAATTGGCTTAACAGGCGGATCAGGCGTAGTCACGCGGATTGGGCCGTGTTGGCGCAACAGGTGGTATTTTCCAGAATGGACTTTGATACAGGAGATGGAGAGTGGTACAACCTCGACCAGTGGGATGGCTACCCCGCGGCCCGTGACCGGCTACTGGCCACCCTGCACAATCAGCGGCCAACCGGTAATATTGTGCTCACCGGAGATCTTCACGCCAGTTGCGTTTTCGATGTGCTCGCCGATTATCACGACCCGGACTCGGCTATTATCGGTACGGAATTTGTCAGCACGTCGATTAGCTCGAAGGACTCACGCTTCCTCAGGGCTAATCTCCAGCACACGGTGGCTACTAGCCCACACTTTAAATGGGGGGAGTCCTCTCGACGCGGCTGGGTAAAACACACGGTGACGAGGGAGGAGTGGAGGGCCGATTACCGCCATGTAGACGATGCCACGGTTGTGGGTTCACCTGTGCAAACGGCAACGTCATGGGTCGTTCCGCGCGGCGGTTCGGTGACCGGGGTATGACCGGCACTATGACTCATTATACGCTCGGGGGAGTACCTTCCCCAAAATGAACCGGGTGCGGAAACCCGTCGCCCGTTTCGACTCCTGCCATCGCCGTTACCGACTGTCACTGGACCTGTGATAATCTCCCCGGGGCCGTGACCTCCGGTCGCAACGGTAAAAACCTCTGGATGGAGTTGGTATGCACGCATTGGAAAAACTGGTCAGTCTGCTACAGGTCGAAAGTGTGGGAGAGGGGCGGTTTGTCGGCGAGCCAGGCCCTGGTGAGTTCCGAATCTACGGTGGCCTGACGATTACCCAGGCGCTGGATGCAACCCGGAAGTGCTGCCCGGCGGAATACGCGATACAGTCCTTGCACGGGCAATTTTTGCGTCCAGGGGACCATAAACACAAGATCGATATCGCGGTTGAAGAGCTCAAGGATGGCCGCCGGTTCAAACTGTATAACGTCTACTGCCGGCAGCAGGGGAAAATCATTTTCTTTGCCACGGTGACCTTTCACCTGCCGGAGCCGGCCTACCAGCATGCGATGGCGCCGCCGGACCTGGTGCTGCCCGCCGGGGACAAGGCGCGGTTCTATCCCTATCGCCAGAAGTCCTGGTCCCGCGAGGAGCTGGCGGGGCACACCGCGGCACTGGAAGTGCGTATCGAGGAGGGGCTCGAGTTCGACCGGCGCCAGCCGCCGGATAGCATGACCTGGTTTCGCCTGGCAGGCAGCCAGGCCATCGATGACTGGCAACAGACGCTGTTGCTGGCCTATGCCAGTGACTGGAATATGCCCAGCATCGCCATGCGCCCGCATATCATTGAAAAAGGCTATATGCCCAGCCTGGCCAGCCTCGACCACACCATCTGGTTTTACCGCCAACCCCGCTTGCAGGACTGGGTGACCTATGTCCAGGAGAGCCCCGCGGCGCTCAACGGCCGCGGCCACAGCCGGGGACTGTTTTACGACCAGCAGGGAGAGTTGCTCGCCGGGGTTTGCCAGGAGTCCTACCTGGTGCCGCAAAAGCTGCCGCCGGGCCATAAGCCCATAAAAGAGGCCTGATGAACAAGCCACTGGCGGCAAACCCGGGCCATGTACAGTACTTGTGCGCAAGGCTTGAGATCGGCACCCGGCGCGGTGAGCTGGTCAGGGTGTATGGCGGCTTCCATCACAAAATGTGGCGGTTGGAAACCGATTGCGGGAGCTATGCGATCAAGCAGCTGGCCGCTGATAGCGGTATCAGTCCGGCGCAAATGGCCGACCATTTCAACATAACCGAAACCGTTGCGGAAACATTGGCGGGCCATGGCATACCGGCGTTGTTCGCACTCAAATGCGGGGCGGACTATTTGCAGCTTATCGATAATGCAGGCTATCTGGTCTATCCGTGGACGGATGCCGTTGCCATTGATATCGAGGATATTTGCGCACATCACGCGCTGGAAATTGCCCGTGTCATGGCCGGGATACACCGTGCCGACATCGCGGTTCCAGGTGTGGTGGATGTCCAGTTTGATATTCACCTGGAAGAGAAAATTATAGAGTTGGTGCAAGCGGCAAGCGAACTCAATACTCGCGGCGCAACTGCTCTCGTGCAATATTTGCCGACCTTCCTGGGTATCGCCGAGCGCCAGCGGGAAGCCATCCCGATCCTGGAAAAACACGAGGTCATCAGTCACGGAGACCTGGACCACAAGAACGTGTTATGGAACGCCGGGGACAAGCCCATACTTATCGACTGGGAGTCTGTGCGCAAACTGAACCCCGGCTATGAAACGCTGATGGAGGCGCTGGACTGGAGTGGCATTACCACGCATTTCAACCAGGGTCTGTTTGAAGAATTTATACTCGGCTACAAAAAGGCCGGCGGTGTCATCGAGGGTCAGTCAATCCCGGCGGCCTTCGATTGCATTCTCGGTGACTGGCTCAACTGGTTGATGTACAACGTGGGGCGCTCTATGGACCTCGAAGATGGCGAACAGCGCATAATAGGCGCGGCGCAGGTGGATCTGGCCCTGTCGACTATATTGCGCATAGGCAGCCTGATGCCGCAGTTGATGTCCATCGCCAGCGGGGGTACGCTAACGGCAGGCAAAGCAATTTAGGTGAACCATGTTTGATCTCAAAGCCTGCCATGTTGAGCGTACTCCGGATCAAAACTATTTGATCCACTGGCATGGCCCCAAACCCGGGCAGAGAGTCGCCGTTTACATGTCGGATAATCCGGATCATTTTTACTCGGCAAATAAACCGGGCTCGCCAATTTTGTCTACCATAGACAATGATATCCTGATCCAGAATCCGGACAAGAATCTCAGACACTATTTTAACCTGGTGTCACAGCGAGGCGATAGCGTCATCCTGGCGGAGCGTCAACTCTCTCTGCAGGGAACCCCTAATTTCCGGGATCTGGGGGGGTATCAGGCACAGGACGGGCGCCGTTTAAAATGGGGAAAACTTTACCGCTCGGGTAAATTGTCTGCGCTGAGCGACGAGGACCTTGGTTATGTGCACCGCCTGGGCCTGACCCTGGTCTGCGATTTTCGCCAGGTGGTCGAGCAGGAACTCGACCCCACCTACCTGGGGGAGCACAGCGAGCACACTTTCGTCAGCCTGCCCGTCACGCCGGGTAGCTCGAACAGTTTTATCGATAATCTGCACAAGGGGATAATAGCGGTAGATGACGCGGCCGGGTTCATGGAGGACATCAACCGCGATATGGTTGTCAACCAGATGCCCCAGTACGCGGAGATGTTCCAGTTGCTGCTGGCGGGCGACCAGCAAGTACTGATTCACTGCGCATCGGGTAAGGATCGCACGGGTTTTGGTGCCGCGCTTATTCTCGATGTGCTCGGTGTCGACGAGGAGGCAATAGTGGATGATTATTTGCTAACAAATGATTATCTGCCCGTGGAAAAAGAGATTCTACGCCTGTCGAATGAGTTCACCGACCATACCGGAGCGGCGGTCCCGGGGGAGGTATTGCGCCCCATGTTGGAAGTGCGACCGGAGTATATTCGAGCCTGCTTTGAAGAAATTAAAAAGCGCTATGAATCGAAACAGCATTTCTATCAGTCAGCGCTGTCCCTGGATACGGCCAAAGTAGAAAACCTGAAAGATCGCTATCTGCACTAGGAGTCTGTCGGGTTTGACCCGATCGGCGCAGGAATAGACCTCGCCCACAAAA
>JAUXCW010000221.1 GCA_030618705.1 Gammaproteobacteria bacterium
CACTACAAGGATGGCGACAATACTTCGCAGGGCGGCGACAGCTACGAGCGCAAACTGGCCTGGCTGCGCCAGGTACTGGCGTGGCACGAGGAGGTGGGTGAGCAAGCCGTTTTTAACGGGGAACTCACTGCCAACGTGTCCCACGATCGTATTTATGTGTTCACGCCCCAGGGCCATGTGGTAGACCTTCCCCAAGGCGCGACGCCGGTCGATTTCGCCTACCATATTCACACCGAGGTCGGGCATCGTTGCCGTGGCGCCAAGGTCAACGGTCGTATCGTGCCGCTGACCTACAGCCTGCAGACCGGTGAGCAGGTGGAAATCCTCACCGCCAGGGAGGCCGGCCCCAGTCGGGACTGGTTGCGACCCGACCTGGGTTATGCGCACTCCTCGCGGACTCGAGCCAGTATTCAGCAATGGTTGCGATCCCAGGCGAGGGGGCAGAACCTGACTGTGGGGCGGGACTTGCTGGAACGGGAATTCAACCGCCTGGCCCTGACAGCGGTGGATTTCAAGGCGCTGGCGAGCCATTTCGGCTACTCCTCGGTCGAGGACATGTATGTGGCGACCGGCGCCGGCGACCTGACCACGGGCCAGGTGCTGGTGGCAGCACAGCAACTGGTAGACGACCCTGCAGCGGAGCAAATGGATTTTGACCTCGCCGCGCCGGCACTGGCGGGCGGTGGGGCCGCAGGGTTCGAGGTCCGTGGTGTCGGCAGGTTGCTGACGACTCTGGCGGCCTGTTGCGACCCGGCGCCGGGTGATGACATCGCCGGTTATATCACCCTGGGTCGGGGGGTGACGATCCATCGCAGTGACTGTGACAAATTACTGCATCAATTGGGCAACGAGCCCGAGGGCCTGATCGAGGTCGACTGGGGCAAAAGCCCCGAGGCGACGCCCCACCCGGTCAGTATTCAGATCGAGGCGTTTGACCGGGCCGGATTACTGCGGGATATCAGCGTCTTGCTCGCCAGCGAACGGGTCAATGTCATCGCCTCGAGCAGCCGTACCAACCAGGAAAACAATATGGCGACCATGCACATGACCCTGGAGGTCGATACACTGGAGGCCTTGTCGCGCCTGTTGGGCCGATTGAGCCAGTTGCCGAATATCATCGATGTCAGCCGGGTTAAGGGCACCTGATATGAAGTCGCTGGAAAATTTACTGTACCTGATGACCCGGCTGCGGGACCCTCAAAGCGGCTGTCCCTGGGATCTTCAACAGGATTTCAAGAGTATCGTTCCCCACACCCTGGAGGAGTGCTATGAGCTGGCCGATACCATCGAGCGAGAGGATTTCTCCCACCTGCGGGAGGAGTTGGGGGACGTATTGTTTCAGGTGGTTTTTTACTGCCAACTGGGGCAGGAGCAGGAGCTGTTCGGCTTCGACCAGGTGGCGCAAACCCTGGTGGACAAGCTGGTGCGCCGACATCCCCATGTGTTTCCCGATGGCACGCTGCGGGGTAAAGTGGCGGACGCATCCCCGAGCGAGGCCACCATCGTAGAAAATTGGGAGCGGATCAAGCAGCGGGAGCGCGAGGAAAAAGCCCGGCCTGGGCTGTTGGCCGATATCCCCCTCGCCCTGCCCGCGCTGACCCGGGCCAGGAAATTACAGAAGCGAGCCAGTCGCGTCGGCTTCGATTGGTCTGGTGCTGCCGCGGTGATGGACAAGGTGCGGGAGGAGACCGATGAATTGCAAGAGGATATCGAGCGGGGTAACCCGCGGGGAATCGAGGAGGAGCTGGGGGACTTGCTGTTCTCCGTGGTCAATCTGGCACGGCATCTCAAGGTCGACCCCGAGACCGCGCTGCGTCAGGCCAACCGCAAATTCGAGCGGCGCTTTTCCAGTATGGAAGCGGAGTTGGCGGCGGCGTCCCGCTCTTTCGACGGCCTGACCGAAGAGCAGATGAACCGGCTCTGGGAGGCGGCCAAGGGTAGAACCGCCGGCGATTCGAACCGCGAGTAGTGGTGCCCCCGGCTTATCGCGGCGGGGAAATCCATTAAAGATATACCTATATATACGTTATAAAACAGTTAGATATAGAGCTAACTTAAGACTTAATATAGCATCGTGTGTGAGCTCGACGGGCGCCGTCGCCCGGCCTGACTTGTGCTGTCATTGCCCGCCGTGTATGGTTGCGCTTTTTTACGGTCAGGGCGGTCGACATTGGCTCGCGCACTGGCTGCCATACAGTGACAGGAAGGTGCATCCGCTATGCGTATCATTCTTTTAGGCGCCCCAGGGGCGGGTAAGGGCACACAGGCAAGATATATCACCGAGAAGTACGGCATACCCCAGATATCCACCGGCGACATGCTCCGCGCCGCGGTAAAGGCGGGTTCGCCACTGGGCTTGAAAGTGAAGCAGGTGATGGATAGCGGAGGCCTGGTTTCGGACGAAATTATTATCGCCCTGGTGAAAGAAAGAATTACCGCTGACGATTGCGCCGAGGGCTTTTTGTTTGACGGATTCCCCCGCACCATCCCCCAGGCCGAAGCGATGCTGGAGGCCGGTGTCAATATCGACTACGTGGTCGAGATTTTTGTCGACGACGAGGAAATCGTGTCGCGTATGAGCGGCCGCCGCATGCACATGACTTCCGGGCGCACCTACCACGTCGAGCACAACCCGCCAAAGCGCGAAGGCATCGACGACGATACCGGTGAACCACTGGTCCAGCGCGAGGACGACCAGGAGCAGACAGTGCGCAAGCGGCTGGAGGTTTATCATGAGCAGACGGAACCCCTGGTCGCTTTTTATCAGGGATTGACCGGGGACGAGGCTCCCTTCTATGTCCAGGTAGAGGGTGTCGGCGGTGTCGAACAGATTCGCGACCGAATATTCAGCGCGCTCGATTCCTAGCGGCTGGCCTGTCGGGCACGGGTAGCGAGGGTTCCGGTACCCGTTCCCCGGCTGCAAGAGATTTCTGATCAATGGCAGAAAGCGACAACACGTCCCGCCCCAGACTAGCTGTGCTGCTGGTCAACCTGGGGAGTCCGGAGGGGCCCGATGCGGCTTCCGTGGCGCGGTTCTTAAGGCGCTTCCTGGGTGACCCGCGGGTGGTGGAGATTCCCCGCCTGCTGTGGTGGCCGCTGCTCAACCTGCTTATCGCACCTTTGCGCGCACGTCGTTCCGCTGTTAAATATGCCCGGATCTGGTGGCCCGAGGGCTCGCCGCTGCGGGTTATTCTGTCGCGGCAGGTCAGCGCCTTGCAGTCGGTATTCGACCAGCGCTATCCGCAGCGTACTATACGGGTGGCAGAGGCGGTGAGCTACGGTAAGCCCGCCATCGCCGACGCCCTGGCCGCCTTGCAGCAGCAGGGAATCGAGCACATCGTCGTGCTCCCCCTCTACCCCCAGTACTCGGCGACCTCGACCGGTTCGGTTTATGACCAGCTGGCGGATTACCTTCGCCAGCGGTGTCTGCCGCCCGGCCTGTCTATTATTCGCGACTACAGCGAACACCCCTTGTATATCGAGGCCCTCGCCAACACGGTGCGTGAATACTGGAGTCAACAGGGTCGTGGCGGCAAATTGCTGATGTCCTTCCACGGCATACCACTGGCCAATATCGAAAAGGGCGATCCCTACCAGGCGCAGTGTGAGGCTACCGCGCAATTGCTTGCCCGTGAGCTGGGCCTGACGGCATCGGAATGGCTGCTTTGCTACCAGTCCAGGCTGGGGCCGGCCAAATGGCTGGGCCCGGATACCTCGGCGAGTTTGCAGCAAATCGCCCAGGCCGGTTGCAGCCGGGTGCAGCTAATCTGCCCGGCATTCTCCGCCGACTGCCTGGAAACCCTGGAGGAAATCGCGCTGGAAAACCGGCGACTCTATTTGGCGGCGGGGGGTGAGCAGTTCGATTACATCCCCTGTCTCAACGAGCGGGATGACCATATTGCCATGATGGCGGCACTGGTGGAGGCCGACACGGGCGCACAAGCTGTTTGACGCCGACCTGTGATTCAGCGTGGCGTGGTTGGCAGGTCAGCGGGACGATTGATATTGCTGAAGCCTATAGCCTGGTCGCTAAAATCCACGGACACGGTCTGCAGCGTTGCCAGCCAGGCTTTCACGGCGGGTTTGTTTGTCTTCAATGAGTGCGCCGCCGAGCTGATGACCCGCCGTCGCAACAGGCTGCACAGGTATTGCTGGTGGTGCCCGTCGGTCGGTATCGCCGCATCGTATGGGGAGTCTTCCAGTGCATCCCCCAGGCGCTGCGCCAGATTCAGTGGCAGCAGTGGTGTGTCGCAGGGGCTGAGCAAAACGAAGGACTCGTGACAGTGCGACGCGGCAGCGGCAATACCGGCCAACGGGCCGCCAAAATTTTGCTCGGTGTCGGCTACGATGGGGTAGCCGAGTTTCCGGTAGCGATCCAGGTTGCGGTTACAACTGATCACGATCTCGTCCACCTGGTCTCGCAGTCGTTCGATAAGGTGTTCGATCAGGGGTTTATCGGCGTATTGAATCCAGCCCTTGTCCTGCCCGCCGAGGCGGGCGCCTCTGCCCCCGGCGAGGATGATTGCGGTGGTGCCCATAGAACTCCCGGGTAATATGCCGTGGGCGGCAAGAATAACAAGTCGCAGCCGTTGCGGCGAGGCTTAAAATCGGTTTGAATGCCGCGCCGTTCAACGGTCCGGAACGCACTATGGCGGAGCATACATGAGCACGATATTGGCACTCGATACCTCCGCTGAGGCATGCTCGGTGGCCTTGCTTGCAGATAATACTGTCGAGGAATTGTTCGAGCTCGCCCCCCGTGATCATACCCGCCTGATCCTGCCCATGGTGGATCGATTGCTTGCGCAATGCGGCGTCTCCCTCGGGCAGTTGGATGCGATCGCCTTCGGCGCCGGTCCCGGGGCGTTCACCGGGCTGCGAATATCCGCCGGGGTAGTGCAGGGTCTCGCCTTCGGCGCGCAGTTGCCGGTTATTCCCGTGTCCTCGCTGGCGGCGGTCGCCCAGGGTTTCTTCGCCGTGTCGCCTCCTCCATCGCCGGCGCAAGCACTGGTCTGTATGGACGCACGGATGGGCGAGTTGTATTTCGGCGCCTATGCCTGGCGCGATGGCGAGGCTGTACTGGAAGGGCGTGAACGCTTGCTGGCGCCGACTGATCTGTTGCTGGATACCACCGACGCAGGGGTTTATCACGCCCTGGGTTCCGGTTGGCGTTATCTGGATCAAATGCCCGCGCTCGATGCGGCAGGCTTCGCAAGCGTGGATACCGGGGTTCTGCCCCGGGCAAAAGCTATCGCACAGCTGGGCTCGTTTCGCCTGGTGCGAGGGGAGACGATCAGCGCCGGTGAGGTCGAGCCGGTCTACCTGCGAGAGCAGGTCGCCTGGAAAAAGGTGGGGCAGACTTGAGGAGCGGATACTTTCATTCAGAGTGGATAAAACAGGTTAGGGGCGCCTGCGCTACTTAAGGCTTCCGGAGCAGAGCGCCTCGCGGACTGACCCGAACGTTCCCGCGGGAACGCGATACTTGCCATTCAATGCCATCGATGTTGCTCCAATCCGTCGATGGCCATGCCGTAGTCCATGGCATCTCCGCTCCATGAAAACACCGTATTTGAGTCGATTTCCAGGCCCTGTTGCCGGTTGATGGCTTCCAGCTCACAGTCGGGCTCGGGTAGTTGCACGGTGAAGGGGATTTCTTCGCCAGCCGGGGTGTAGAAGCGTAAATCACCCGTCGTGTTCAGCTGCACAGTAAACCCATCCTCGTGAACTTTACGGTGGTGATGTCGGCACAAAAGCACCAGGTTATCCAGTTTCGTTTTGCCGCCATCGGCCCAGTGCTTGATATGGTGGCCGTCGATAAAGCGGCTGGC
>JAUXCW010000301.1 GCA_030618705.1 Gammaproteobacteria bacterium
CCAGCGCAGTTCATCCACCGGCGGTACGGCATAGGGAATAGCCTGGTACTGGATAACATCGGTGCCGGCGATCCGGGCGCCCTGCAGAAAGCCGTTGGCGACTTCCACCACCAGGTCCAAAGGAGGCAGCGGTCCGACATCGGGGGGAGGAGTACTGCCGCCGCTGTCCCCGTCATCGCCTTCGTCTGTATCTTTACTGACACCACCGCAACCATGCGTCATTACCAGTACCAGCAACAGTGCAATTAGCTTGAGCCAACGCAACATAGCGCCCTCTTGAATGTTTATCGTGCCGCTGTCGGTCGACATCATTGCCGCTGACAGCAGATGGAATTGCCGGCGTCCTTGCCAATATCGGTTAAGATACAGTGATTACCGCCTATCCTCCACCCCGACCAGGACCCGCCTATGGCGACACAGACAGCCAGTACTCCCCAAAGCGTCGCCGTGATCGGCGGTGGCATCAACGGCCTGTGCAGCGCATGGCAGCTCGCTTTGCGGGGCGCCAGGGTCACCCTCTACGAGCGCGGCGAGCTGATGCGAGAGACCAGCTGCAGCTCCTCCAAGATGCTTCACGGCGGTGTACGCTACCTCGAGAACTTCGAAATCCGATTGGTGTATGAAGCGCTGCACGAGCGCGCCTGGTGGCTGCGGCACTGCCCGCAGCTGTGTCACGAGATGCGCGTGATAATGCCAGTCTACAAGGGCGGGCCCCGCCCAAAGTGGATGCTCCAGATCGGCCTCAAGCTTTACGACCTTCTGGCCGGCAAACAAAACCTCACACCCCACCAATGGCTCGACCGGGACCAGTTACTGACCCGGGATCCCGATCTCAAGCCGGATCGACTGCAGGGTGGCTTTTGCTATTCGGACGGGCTGATGGACGATTACAAGCTGGGGATGTGGGTCGCCGGGCAGGCCCGGGAAGCCGGGGTCGAAATTATTGAGCGCGCTGCGGTGCAAACCATCGGCACGGACGGGCTCGTCACACTGGAACACGACAGCCGTCGATTCGATGCCATCGCCAACGTCGCCGGCCCATGGTCCGAGCAATTGCTCAAGCGCTCCGGCATCTCCAGCAAGATGCACCTGGACCTGATTCGCGGTAGTCACATCCTGTTTGACGGCGAGCCGTCACAGCCCTACTTGCTCCAGTCGGAAAAGGACGGCCGGGTTTTCTTTGTCCTGCCCTACCACGGCAAAACCCTGGTCGGCACCACGGAGCAGCGCCAGGCCATCGACGAGGAAATTCGTGCCAGCGACGAGGAGATCGACTACCTGCTGTACCAGTACAACCGCTATTTCAACGTCCGGCGGACTCGCGAGCACATTATCGCCACCAGCGCCGGGCTGCGGCCCTTGATCAAATCCGCCGCCAACCCTCGCAAGGTCAGTCGTGAATACGTGCTGGAAAGCCAGGGCCGATTACTCACTGTCTACGGCGGCAAATGGACTACCGCACGTGCTCTGGGCATAAAAGTGGCCGACAGGCTAATGGATTAGCGGTGTAATGGGCGGCGATTTCGAATTTCACACTCGATTTTCCCGCGCAATTGTGCAAAATTGCTATGTAGACCGTCGAGTTCAGCAATCAGGAATTCTCATCAAGTAGTACAGGAGTCACATGAGCAGCGTATATGTCATCCAGAGCCAGGCAGGACAATTCCTATCGCGGCGAAAGGAGTGGTTGGATAAAACTGAAATAAACGCCCTCTACAAAACACCGCACCGCGACCTGGCCATCAACGAATTAGTTGAGATCACATCCAAACATACCGATGTGCGCGCCAAGGTCGTGGAAGCCGGGACCTCGAGCAAGGGCCTGCCACTGGTGGCCGATCTGCCGCCGCTGGAATTCCCGAAAATCGCCTTGCCCGACGATATCGCGGCAATGGAGCCGACGGAGGAAACGTCGGCCACAGTCGACCCGGTGCCAAACCCGCCACCGTTGAGCCCGGAACCCGGCGACGAGGAAAACCCTGCAAGCACCACAGCAAAAGACCTGTCCCTCAGCGAGGAGAGTTAGATATGTTGCGAATCGGCCTGTTTCTCCTTACCAACCTGGCGGTTATCATGCTCGCCAGCGTCACCCTGCAATTGCTCGGCGTGGAGAGTATTCTGCAGGACAACGGCGTCGATCTCGACCTGGGCAGCCTGCTGGTTTTTTGCGCCGTATTCGGTATGGCAGGCTCGTTTATTTCGCTGTTGTTGTCCAAGTTCATGGCAAAACGCTCGATGGGCTTGCAGATGATCGAGCAGCCACGAAACCAGCAAGAGCGCTGGCTGGTGGAAACCGTGCAACAATTGGCCCGGGACGCGGGCATTGGCATGCCCGAGGTCGGTATCTTCCCCTCCCCGGTCTCCAATGCCTTCGCCACCGGCTGGAACAAGAACAGCGCCCTGGTCGCCGTCAGCGAGGGGCTGTTGGCACGCATGTCCCCGGAGGAGGTGAAAGCCGTACTGGGCCATGAGATCGGCCACGTCGCCAATGGCGATATGGTGACACTGACCCTGATACAGGGGGTGGTCAATACCTTTGTCATGTTCGCGGCCCGGGTCATCGGCCATATCGCGGATCGCGTCATATTCAAAACCCAACAAGGTTACGGCCCGGGGTACTGGATCGTCACCCTGATCGCGCAATTCGTCCTCGGCATCCTCGCATCGATTATCGTCATGTGGTTTTCCCGCTGGCGCGAATTTCGGGCCGACCAGGCCGGAGCCGAACTGGCCGGCAGCCAGAACATGATCGGCGCCCTGCGCCGACTGCAAGCGGAGCACGAGGTCCCCAAGGGCATGCCCAGGGAATTGGCGGCATTCGGTATCGACGGCGACGCCAAGGCGAAGATTTCAAAGCTGTTTATGGGCCACCCGCCGCTGGAAGAGCGCATTGCAGCGCTGCAAGAAGCCGCCAGCCGGGTAGCGTGAGGCCGTCGGGGCACTAGTTTTTAATCCGCATACCTTCCGCTTCAGGGGTCAAGAGCGCCAGATCCTTGTGCCTGGCATTGTTCACGGCTTTGTCCAGTGGCGCCACGCGAACGGTGGCAGGCAAACGCGGCCGGAAGTAATGCTCCGGGTTATCAATCTGTCGCTGCGGATCGAGCCAGCTGGAAAAATCGTTTAGTTCCAGCATCACCGGCTGCCGCTGGTGGATGCCCTCAAAGCCCGGCGCCGCGCTGGTGGTAATGATGGCACAGGACTCGACGATGATCTCGTCCCGCTCCCAGTGATCCCACACCGCGGCAAAGGCAAAGGCCCCGGCCTCGGGCACGATCAACCAGGGTGTTTTGCCGTGACGATCGGTTTGCCATTCAATAAAGGACGAGGCGGGCACAATGGCCCGGCGACGCCGAAACGGACCGCGAAAAGCGCGGCTGGTGGCGATGGATTCACTGCGGGCGTTGAACATGCTGTACTTTGTGTCCGGCCCATCGGACCAGGAAGGTGTCAGCCACCACCGCATGTAGCGCAATTCGCGCCCGCGTTCAGATTCGATCACCACCGGCACGGTTTCAGTCGGCGCGATATTGACCATGGTGGGCAGAACCGCGTCGATGCCCAGGTCGCGCATCAGTTCCCGCAGAAACGGGTCGTCGATCACATTGTAACGTCCACACACGCCGAATATCCTCCCCGCATCACTTAACCATCACCCCGGCAGCAAGGCCGGGATTCTTGCCTATACTAAAGCGAGATAATGAGGAATTCACCCACATCAATGATGAGGTAGCCATGCCAAGCCTTGCACTCATGGTAGACGGCGTCGTCGTACAGCGCTTCGAACTGAACAAACCTGAGCTCACCATCGGCCGTCACCCGGACTGCGATATCCAGATCGACGACAGCGCCGTCAGCACCAACCATGCCGTCATTTCCGCGAAGACCAACCGCTATCTACCCGACCAGACCGATATCATGCTGCAAGACCTCGGCAGCACCAACGGCACCTTCGTCAACGGTGTAAAAGTCACGCAGCGGCAACTTGCCGACGACGATGAGGTTCGCATTGCCTGGAATACCTTCAAATATGTCGATACCACCAGGCCCAATTTCGAACGCACCGCGATTATTCCCGATACCTGAGTCACCCC
>JAUXCW010000095.1 GCA_030618705.1 Gammaproteobacteria bacterium
TCACCGCTGTGTTGTTTCTCCCGGTCGAGCTGACCCTGCACCGTGGTAAAATTTTCGATGGGAACATGACTGGAGACCAGCGACGAGGCAAACAACAGGCGATCACCCTCGATACCGGAAGCTTGCCGATACAGGTTGAGCGCTTTGCGCGGGTCGCGTTCGACCCCCATGCCCAGCTCATAGAGGTGACCGAGGTTTATCTGCGCCCGGGAATATCCCTGTTGCACGGCCTGTTGATACCAGTAGGCGGCAAACTTGTAGTCCGGATCCAGCCCGAGGCCCTTTTCATATATTTCGCCGACGTAGGTCTGCGCCTCGGCGTCGCCCGTTTTAGCCTGCGGCAGCCAGATTTTCAAGGCGGTGCTGTAATCGGCGCGATCAAACGCGACGTACTCGCCGCCGCGAATTTCGCAGTCACTGCTGGATGTCTTTATCGGTCGACGAGGAGAAAGATAGCTCATGCGCTGTCCCATCTTCCTGACCTGGCCGGGCAGCAGACAGTCGACAATCATAAATTCATCGGCAGACTCCTGCTTGTTCGCCGATTTTTTACTGTGTGCCGGCGCGCTCAGGCTGAAAGCGAACAGCACCGCGACAACGGCAACCAGGAAACTCCGGCCATGCCTGTACCGACGCCCCGGATGGTCAGTGCCTCGCTTCAAGGTATCGATCTTCATGGCCTTAGCCCTGGAAACCTGATTAGTAACAGGCGCAATCACTTGTCGCATTACGCCAGTATATTCAGCTATCAGCAGTTGCTGCATCCCTGTTCACTCCGCTTCAATGGTATTCCTTTTAATGCCTGCAACCAAGCGACTTCGGGCCACCATTAATTGGTGGCCGTCGCCGCGTAATTAGCCTCTGAGATCAGCCTCAAACGGCGTCCAGGCGCAACTGTGCGAGTACAAATGCCGGGTCAAATATCGGCGTGCCGACCTCGTCGCAACCCATGGACCAGTCCTGAACACTTTCAGAGTCCAGGTAGACATCGAATTCGTCAACGGTCATCTCAATCATATCGTTCATATCTGCATTCCTCTTGTCTGTGGTTCATTCCATTCCCGTCGTGGGCAAGTGCTGTTTTCAAGGACTGTTATCAAGGGCTATTTTCAAGAGAGGTTTTGCATGCATCGTGCCAAACCGCGATTTACATCCAAATAATTTTTATCTCGTTGTTTTTAAAAGAGAATATTATTTCTGTCAGAATACCCACGGAGTTGTCCGGCCGCTAAAGTGTCTGCCGGTGGCAGACTTTTTTAGAACGCTGTCGGGCGCCCGCCGATACTTTACTTTCAACCCCCTCTCACCGCAGTGATCGGCGTGACCTCCCCAACGGCGGCCAGCGGGCCGGTAGCGGGGCTAGCGCCTCTCGAGGGTTTTACCGGGACGACGCAGCGAACACGAACCGAGCGCAAGGCGAGCAATCCAAGCACCACCAATAGCCAATTACCGGGGTTCTCCCGCGCCTCGATAATGTCAACGCAAGTGTTGCATTCAGCACCCTGGATTCCATGGCCGGCTTCCCCCGGGGCTCGATCGTTGTCTGCGGCAATCGCGCCTCCACAGCAGAGAAGAACGGCTGCAAGCAAAAACCTGCAGCAGACCCGATAGGGTTTTTTCTTGCCGCGGTCTTTTGTCGTGTAATACCGGCTACGCAGCAACATTTGCCAGCCACTCCTCTTTCACATACAAGGTTCCAATAGCAAACAACCAGCTGGCCCCAAGAATCGTCATCAGCGGCATAAAAGCGCAAAACATCACCAGGCTTCGCATCACCGTATCTCCTCTTTACTCTCAATTCAGTCGCTGCGGTCAACATGACTTCAGCCCTGTACCGGTAGGCATTGCGAGGATCATGCCAACTTTACCTCCCGCACAGGAATGAGCTAAGGCTTTGATTTAGCGAATATTTTATTCAGAACTGAAAAATCGAGGTGATAGAGGAGTTTCAGGAATGTAGTGCATGCGGCAACATAATAGTTGGCCATGTCGGGTTCGGCACGACACCCCGCACGGGTATACCAGCGATACTGGTAAACGATGAGCCTGGGCAGAATGAGTCAGGAAGACTGGATGCCCACACGACTTGCAGCGGCCGGCTTGATCTCACATCGAGCCGCGCATTTCCGCTTCAGGACCTGAGCCCAATTACCACGATGCCAGCCCAGACCGTGGTTCTCAAACCCATGGCGATCACCGTGCGCGCTTCATACAGCCCCCCGCTATAAATGTGCCATCCGAAGAATGCAAAGACCACCAGCGTAGCCATGCAAATCACGCCCGCAAGCCACACGGCCCAGGGGCGCTGAAACCACAGGCCAAGCCCTGCAAGAATATAGAAAAAGCCGGCCACAAAATTAAACCAGAGCACGAAGGGAACATAGTGGCCGGCCGCATCACGGTCCGCACCATCGACGAACAATACGGCACCACCCGATTTAAGCGTTAGAAGGCCAAACAGTACCGCGACGATGCTGATTACCCAAATTCCAATGCTTCGATTTGCTCGCTCCGTATTCATTCTGTTTTGCCCTCGTTTGTTACCGGGCTCAGCTCCCCGGCGATTGTTGACTGCGCATCCGAACCCCGATCCAGCAACATAAATACCACCGGTATCACCACCAGTGTCAATAACGAGGCTGCCAGTACGCCGCTGATTACGACGGTCGCCAGGGGCGAAAAACGTTCCGAGCCGACCGCCAGTTCCAGCGCCAGCGGCAACATACCGGCCACATCTGACAGCGCCGTCATCATGATGGGTCGATAGCGCACCGAGACCGATTGCATGATCGCATCGTTGAGCGGTACGCCTTCACGGCGTAACTGCAGAATATAATCAATGAGCACGATGCTGTTGTTTACCACCGTGCCGGTCAGCAAAATAATCCCCAGCAAGGCGGGCATCGACAGGTACTTACCCGCGACCAGGAGCCCGGCCGCAACACCGATAAACTGCAAGGGGATGGCGACCATAATGGTAAACGGGTGTTTAAAGGACCTGAATTGCGCCACTAATACCAGGTAGACGGCGAGGATACCCAACAACAAGGCACGAATCATACGACCACGCGCCTCGTCAAAGTCTCGCTGCTCGCCGGTGATATCGACACGATAGCCACGGGGCAAGCTCAGGCCCTCCAGGGATCTGTCGATATCTGCGATGGTTTCCGAGAGCGGGCGACCATAGGTAAAGGCCAGCACATCGAGGGTGCGGACAAGGTCCTCACGGGTCAGGATGCGCGGCCCCAGCCCCTGTTCCAGTCGAGCCAGTTCCCGCAAGGGAATTTGTCTGCCGTCATTCGCAGTAAGCACCACATCTTCGAGGTCAGTCGTATAACGGCGCTCCTGCTCCGCATAGCGTAGCGAGATATCCAGATCCCGCTGATACGGTTGGCGATAGGGCGCCACCCTGTTTCCCTCCAGCGCCTGGAATACTTCCCGGGCGATCGCCTTGCCTGTCAAACCCAGCTCCGCCGCCCGCTCATGATCGATGACAACCCGGGTCTCCGGTGTATCCAACGACCAGCTTTTATACGGACTGCGCACACCCGGCACCTGACGTATACGCGCCAGTACTTCGTTGCCGAGCCGATCCAGGGTTTCGATATCGGGGCCGCTGACACGTACATCGATCGGCGCCGTGGTCGTCGCCCGTGCCGTGCCGCCCTTCTCCCTTGCTACGCCAAGCATCACACCCGGCTGGCTGGCGATAAACGCCTCGATACGTTCCATGACCTGCCACAGACTCTCCTCCCGCTCGGTACGCGGACTGAGGTTGACGGTAATATTGGCCTGGTTGACATCCAGCGCGCCTCGACCGCCGAGATAGTGAACGCCGGGTTCAAAGCCGACCTGGGTGCTCACACCCACCACGGCGTCCTCGGCAATCAAGCGATTTTCCACCGCAGTGACGACTTGCAGCGTCTTTTCCAGGGGCGTTCCCGCAATGGTGTCAAGACTGACCTGGAAGCTGGCCGAGTCGAAACGGGGCAGCATCTCCGCGCCGATGAACACCATGGTGCGCAAGCTTATCCCCAGCAGGATCGCCGCCACACCCAGGGTTTTCCATGGATTGCGCAATGCCCATTGCAGCAGCGCCAGGTAACCTTGCCGCAGCCCTTCAATAAAACGGGTAAACGGGGAGACCAATTTTTCGAGCCGACTACTGCCGTCATCGTCATGGCGCAGCCACAGGGCCGTCAGCAGGGGAATGAGCGTGACCGATACCAGGAAGGAAGATGCCAGCGCAAAGGCCAGTGTCCATGCCAGCGGGGTAAACAGCTTGCCCACGAAGCCGCCGAGAAACATCAGCGGCACCAGTACGAAGATGGTGGTAACACTGCCGGCGAAATCCGCCAGGAAGATTTCCTCGGTGCCCTCGATGGCCGCCTGCACTGGTGTTTTACCCGGCATTTGCAGGTGGCGATGGACATTCTCCAGCACCACGATGCCATCGTCGACCAACAGGCCGATTGACAGGATGATCGCCGACATGGTGATCATGTTGAGATCGATTCCCAGCCACCACATCAATGAGAAGGTCATCAGGAAAGATACCGGTATCGAGATCGCGATGATGGCTGCCTGGCGCAGGTGAGCCATAAACAGGAACACCACCGCAATCGTCAGCACTATGGCGATCAGCACCGAGGAGGTCATATTGTCGATCACCAGGCGGGTGAATACGGAATCATCATCCGCCACCTCGAAGTGGATCTGCGGAAAATCCCCATGTAATCCCTCCACTACCTGGCGCACGGCCGCCGCCACCTCGACGGTATTCGCCTCACTGCGCTTCAGTATCTGCACGGCAATCGCGGGGGCGCCGTTGAAATGATAGGCAGAACGCGCCTCCCTGGGCGTTTCAGCCACATCGGCGACATCGCCAAGACGCACCAGCCGGTCACCACGGCGTAAAATAATCAGGTTTGCCGCCTGCTCCGCACTGCTGATGGGAGAATCAAAACGTACGACGGTTTCCCGCGCACCGACATCGATGCGACCACCGGACTCCGTGAGGTTCCAGCCATCGATGGCGGCCGCCACCTGATTCCGGGTGACATTGAAGGCACGGAGCCGATCGCTATGAAGTGACACCTCGAGTTGATACTGGTGCCCGCCGAAGACATCCACCGTGGCGACACCCGGAACCAGTTGCAGCCGATCACGCACCTGGTTGTCCGCCAGTTCCCTCACCTGCTCCAGTGTGAGCACATCGCTGCCCAGTGCCAGGGTAAGAATCGGTTTATCCGAGGAGGAGAACTGCATCACCTGCGGCTCTTTCATCGTCGCGGGCAGGCGGTCGCGGATACGCCCGATTGCATTTTGCACATCCACCGCGGCCTCTTCTACCCGGCGCTGGTAGTTGAACTCCACCTTGACCACAGACAATCCGGTCTGGGACGTCGAACTGACACGCGCCACGCCATCGATGCCGGAAAACTCCTCCTCCAGCGGTTTGCTCAGGTTCTTGGCGACATCGAGAGTGGCAACACCCGGGTAAGCCGTGATCACGGTCACCACGGGGGGATCGGTATCCGGAAAAAGTTGCACCGGCAGGGAGAAGCGAGCGACCACGCCGACCACGACAATGGCGATCAACGCGGCAAATACGGTATACCGATACTGGATTGAGAAGCGAGGCCAACTCACCGTGACGACCCTTCTGCCGGCACCGATACCTCCGCCCCGTCCTGTAATCCCGGGTCCGGTGTAATGATCACCTCATCCCCCGTGGTCACACCGGACAGGACTCGTACCAGACCGCCCTGCCTGGCGCCGGTTTCAAGGTCACGCCAACGGGCAACACCTTCCTCTACGATAAAAACCCCTGCACCGTTCCGGCGATGCAGCAAAGCCTGTTGCGGGATAGCCAATGCGGCGTCGTCGCGTGCAACAGTTACCACCGCCCGTAGCCCCATGCCGGGTAACAAATGCTGTGCATCCGGAGGAATCGGCGCTTCAAAGGTGGCATTACGAGTCGACCGGTCCAGCGCGGGATAGATCTTTTCCAGGCTGGAGCGCCACCCATGCGCTTGCTGTGAAGTCGGTTGCAACAGGACTTCCATACCCGTATGTAGCAAACCCAGATCTTTCTGCGGTACCGTCACCACGGCTTTCAATGACTGCGTGGACACCAGCTCGAGCAAGGCCTTGCCCGGTGCGGCCTGGTCACCCGCCTCGATCATCACCTGCTGTATACGACCGGAAAACGGCGCATAGACTTTGCTATAGCCGAGACGAGCGCGGGCAATCTCCCTTGAATAGCTGTTTTCGTCCAGCGAGGCCTGCAGGGTATTCACCATGCGCAGGCTTTCATCCCGCTGCTTCTGGGAGATGGTATTCTGCTCCAGCAAGCGCCGGTCTCTCTTCAACTGCTTGTGCCAGAATGTCAGCTCGGCTTGTATACGGACCGAGGCAGCCTCCAGGCGTTGCGTTTCGGCTTCCAGTTCGACGTCGTCCAGCGTCACCAGGACATCACCCTGCTCGACGGCATCGCCCTCCCGGGAATGTACCGTCAGCACGCGGGCATTGACCCTGCCGGGCAACATCACCCGGTTTACGGCAACCACCGAGCCGGTATAGCGCCGACTGACTGTAAAAGCCGCAGGAGCCAGCCGCAACGTCTCTACCGCCAGTACCGGGGCCGGCGGGGGCGACATAGGCTGAAGCCGTTCGAACACTCGCAGCGCGGCGAAGACGGTAACCACGCCTACCACCAGCAGTAACAAAACAGCGGACAACCGCCGTTGCCGTTTGACTTTATCTTCCGATCTCATGTTCGCGACCTGTTCTTGAATACCACCTGCTGAAGACCACCTGCTATTGAGAACCACCCACTATTGAGGACCACCTGTTTTTAGGGTCCAGGAAAGCAATTGATTACTCTCTTTTCCCCGCAAAAAAACTCATACCCTGATCGATGAGTAGAGAAATGCCCACAAGGGTTCCCCCTCCTCTTCCAGGGAAAATTCGAAGTCAAATATAGACCAGCGCATAATCAAGCCCTGTACCAGCGCCGCGATATAGCGGCTCGCCTGGTCAGGATCCATTTCAGGGCGAAAACAAGCGGTTTCCTGGCCCTCCCGAATCAATTTGGCCAACTGCTTCATATAACGGCGCATCACTTTCTGCACTGCTGCCTTCAAGGCCGGCGACTCCAGGTGAAGCCGGTCGGAAAACAGCAGGCGCGGCAGGCCCTTTTGCCGGCTGATAAAACCCAGCTGCACATTGATTAGCTGCCTCAGGCGCTCGTCTGCGGGCCCCTTTGCGACGATAAAGGTTTCCAGGGCGTTGAACAGGTTCATGGCCAGAAAGTCGATGGCGGCGGCAAAAATCGCATCCCGGGTCTTGAAGTGCCGGAATACCGTGGGCTGGGCGATGCCAACACGGTCAGCTATCGCCTGGGTGGTGACGCGCTGCACCCCCTGCTCTGCCGCCAGCTCCAGTACCGCCTCGATGATTTCCTGCTGCCGCTGTTCCCGGGGTTTCCCCACTCTCTCTCCCTGATATTTGTGAGTAATTAATCACTTACACATCGAGTGTAATCGATCCCGCAGATAATTTCTACCGATTCGAATTTCAGTGAATGATGAAAGCTCTCGCTTTCCTGCTGAATGAGCTGGCCGGAGGACGGTGTGAAACTCGTCGAGTGACCGATCCGGGCTGGCATGGGGAATCCCCATGCTAATGATCCGGCTTGCAGACCGGTTTCTTATCCTCTGGTGTTTTCTATGCGCCAGGAACCTGGCGCGCTTTGCCTGTCGATACTTCGACTTACCTCAAATCCACCTGAGTGCTGGCGGGGGATTTGCTTTTCAGGTTATTGGTATCGACCGCTACCACGGTAAATTGGTAGAGATCCGCAGCCAGGCTGTTGACTTTATAGCTCTGCACCTGACCGCCATTGACATTGACGACATTCGATTTACCGGTGCTTACCGCGGTATAGTGAATCTCGTAGCCGCTGAGTTCACTCGGGGACAGAGAAGTCCCATTCTCCCGCTGAGAAGGCGCCGTCCAGCTAACCGTGACATCGCGTGAGGCCAGTGGGGTAAACACCGCGACCAGCGGCGGCATCGTTTCCCCTGCGAAGTCCTTCACTACATCTCCACCGATGGTAAAGGCGCATTCATCCCCGGTGCTTCCATCGGTACAATAAGTTTCCCAATGATCGAACTTCCATCCGGATCGCGGTACCGCGTAGTAGGTCTCCACATAATCACGATCACTACTGATCAAATTTTCGGAACAGTTTTTTCGCCCGGCCTGGCTATCTTCCAGATAGCAGTTTCTTGTCCCTGTGGCGGATAAAACATCACCATTACCGACAACCCCGAGAGGGTGCTTACAAGCGTATGTGAGGGCAACAAGCACCATAATAAATATGAATTTACACGTCTTCATGGGGTATTCTCTCCTTTGTTTAAATTTTTCCAGATGCCTCTTGCAGAGCATTTTCTGGAATGCTTACCCGAAGGATGGGGATGCCCACTAATCGTCCATGAGAGGTGTCAAACCTGTCAGTACGGGTATTGAACCAGCGTCACTTGTTCTCTTTTTCCGCATCGCCAAACAAAGCCAATGCTTATTGGTATCGAAACCGGTGACGATGATGAATCTCAGTTCCGGAGCCTTTTACAGCCAACCTCAGCCCTCGCAGGCCTCAGCTCAGGCTCTCGACTTATTCGTGAAATACGGCAGCTCTCGTTTGCTCACCTCATTTTTCGCGCATAAACGACCACATACCGAAAATCTCCGCAGCTTCGATATGTGAAATCAATGTACGTATGTACTAATTTAAGCGCCGAAAATCCCCAGAAGACAGCTCGAGCCGCCATGGGACAATTGCTCGTAAAATCCCGAATTTTTAGACTTAGTGTGGTTGCGTGGATTGATATCCAGCAGTTTTATCAATAATAAGCCTTTCCCAGCGAGCTAACTTTCTGTTAACCACGCTTTCAGTCATATAGATAGATCTAGTATGTCGGATTTATTTACAGTAATCCAGAGAAATGTCGAATTTATTTACATCTTGTCATTTTTATTGTCGGAAATATTTACAAACATTCGCCCCTGTTGAGCAAAATATACTCCGGGACGGTCGGGGGATATGGGGGCCTGGGGAAAGGAAAAGAAGCAGGGTATCGAGCGTCAGCGCGAGCCATTGGCCGTGACTCTACACTTAACTTTGAATTTGGAGGCGCGGTGGTGCGGCATTCCGATCGGAATCGAACGGGGCGGCCCCCCGCTGGCAACCACGTTGCGGCGTACGTACGCCGGTTCCTGCGGTCGAATACCGTGAGTCTATGGGCGTGACTCTACCATTGTCTAATATGGAGGCGCGGGTCGGAATCGAACCGGCGTACACGGAGTTGCAGTCCGCTGCATGACCACTCTGCCACCGCGCCTTGATGCACTTACTCGACGCCAATAATAATCTGCGTAGCGATCGAGGGCGCCTATTCTATTGTCTGCGGTACTGCTGTCAAGGACGAGGCTAGGTCTGGTCGAGCTGAAACGCCTCGCGAGCGGCCTTTAAATAGAGAAACATTGACCAGAGGGTCAATACGGCTGCCGCAAACAATAACACGTAGCCAGCTGTTTCCACCCAGGGCGGGAACAAGGGCCGCGCGCCCAGCAACACGATAATGGCGGTAATCTGCAAGGTGGTCTTGATCTTACCCACATAGGAAACCGCAACGGAGGCCCGCTTGCCGATTTCGGCCATCCATTCCCGCAACGCGGAGATGACAATCTCCCGGCCAATAATGATGATGGCGGGGATGGTGAACAGGGCATTGCTGTGCTGCTCGATCAACAGGGACAGCGCACAGACCACCAGCAGTTTATCGGCCACCGGGTCCAGAAAGGCGCCCAGGACCGTGCTCTGCCCCAGCTTCCTGGCAAGATAGCCATCCAGCCAGTCGGTCAGCCCCGCCACGGAAAAGATCAATGCGGCAATAAGATTGCTCCACTGTCCCGGCAAATAAAATACCAGGACAAATACCGGGATGAGAGCAATCCGAAACAATGTGAGAGTGTTAGGAATATTAAGCATAAAGTGCTCTGGAGCCGCGGATTTCTATTCTAATGCTTATTAAAGGCTTCACAAACCCTTTCTGCCAGTTTTGGCCGGTATTTGACCTGCCCAACATCCCGCCCCCTTGCCCCGCACGACCTCCCGGCAACCGGAACAGTTATAGACACCTCGCGCAACACTGTATATATTTACAGTATATTTGCAGGCGTATAGTAACATGTCACAGATTTCACTCGATAAACTGCTACAGCGGCCGGATATCTGGCAGTCCGCCCGGCATCGGCACCACGACAGCGGGGTGGCCACGGGCTTTGACCGCCTGGATAAAAACCTGCACCTCGGGGGCTGGCCCCGCGCCAGCCTGATCGAAATCCTGTGCACGCAGCAGGGTATCGGCGAGTTACAGCTATTATTACCCACCCTGGTGCAATTGACAGCGGCGGGCCGTCACTGCCTGTTGATTTCGCCGCCCCATATCCCCTACCCCCCCGCACTGGAGGCCGCGGGTGTCCGCATTGACAAGCTGGTGGTGATCGACAGCCACGACACCCGGGAGCAACTGTGGTGCACCGAACAAGCACTGCGCTCGGCTGCAGCGGGCTGCGTAAGCGCCTGGTTTGACTCGCAAAAGCTGCAAACCGCCCAGCTGCGCAAGCTATTACTGGCCGCCAAGCACAGTGAAACCCTGCTGTTTCTCCAGCGCAGTGAAGCCATGGCACAACACGCCTCCCCGGCCGG
>JAUXCW010000230.1 GCA_030618705.1 Gammaproteobacteria bacterium
CCCTGTTGGTACAACATTGGATCGGCTGGTTGGTGTATGGCTATGCCTGCCTGATATTTTACTCGCGGATGCTGGTAAAGGACGCATCGATATCACGCTACCCCGGGTGGCCTGCCTACCGGGCCCAATCCAGTTTGTTGATTCCCTGGGGGCTGGTCGGCGCGGTGTTCAAGCGTGATAAGGCGAAAGTCAGCGGGGTCTGAGCAGCACTGGAACGAGGAGGAAATCATCGTGCATAAAATGTTTATTTCAGCGGCCTGGTTCAACTGGCTGGTGGGGGTCGCCTTACTGGTCAGTGTGGATGGAGTGTTTAGCGTATTTCACATCCGTCCGGTGCCCGATCAGTTGCTGTTTGTGCACTTTTTCTCCGTATTGGTGATTGCCTTCGGTTTCGCTTATTACTGGATATCCAGGGATATTGCTGTCAATCGACCCTTGATCCATATTGGTGCCGTGGGGAAGTTGATGTTGGTTGGCATTGGCGTCGTAGATGTGATGCTGGGCATTGTGAGCTGGCAGATATTGTTTTTGTTATCGGTCGATCTGGTTTACGCGGTGTTATTTATACTGGCGCTACGGGCTGAAAGAATAGAGTGATGATATCGGTGGATATTACGCCGTCAATCTTACCCGCAGAAAAGCAATCCTCTCAAAATTTACCGCCTGCGTGGACACCCACTATCGCCGCTGCTCGCGCTACGATCAATATTGGAGACGGCTGAATAAACTGGATGAGATAGCCTGAGTTGCGGAATCGGACTTCCGGGAGGCTGGCGGTGACGCGGGCACCCGATTACGTATACACTGGTGGCCTGGTAAACGCGACGATAAAGAAGCTGGCTATGTCCCGATTCAGATTTCACCCACCAATGCTATGGCCCCTGGCTTCGATTATCGCACTGATGGTTGCCCTGGCGGGGTGCGGTCAGGAGCAGGCAGCCGAAATGCCGGAGGTCGTCAGGGGCCTGAAAGGCTATCGAATTACCAATACCTCGGGTATTGAGGTGCGTCACTATCCCAGTGTGGTGAAACCATCTCAGGAAAGTAAATTATCCTTTGAAATATCGGGTCAGCTCAGGGCTGTCGAGCTGGAGATTGGCCAGCTGATTGAGAAAGGGGATGTACTCGCTGAAATTGACCCCGTCTCCTTGCAATTGCAGGTGCAGCAAGCCGAAGCCGCATTGGCGCAGGCGGAGGCCAATCTCGATAGCGCCCGCTCTGACTTTCGGCGCAGGGCGACGCTGCTTGAGAAAGGCTATGTCACCCAATCCGAGTATGATGGCGCGAGGAGCAGGCTGGATGGCGTGTTAGCACAGGTGGAACAAGCGAGGCAGCAGTTATCGATTCACAAGCAAAGCCTGAGTAAGAGCCGTTTGATTGCGCCCTTTGAGGGCACCGTGTCAAACATCTATGTAAAAGATTTTCAGCAGGTTGCGGCGGGGCAGGAAATTGTCGCTATCTATACAGAGGGCGCCTACAAAATCAGCTTTAGTGTTCCGGCGAAAGTTGTGAACTCCGTTAAGCTGGGTGATATAGCCAGGGTCCAGTTTTCTGATTTGTCACAGCTGTTTTACGAGGGCGTTATCACGGAACTGGGCTCTCGCGCAGAACAGGTATCCGCCTTTCCCGTGGTGGTGACCATTGTCGACGCACCGCCGGGTCTACGTGCCGGTATGGCGGCCGATGTCGAATTGGATATCCCCCTGGCCTACGGTGTTGAAGGCTTTCTGATACCGATGAGGAGCATCGATGTTCGCCATATCAACGCAGGGGTCGATAGACAGGACAGAGCTATTGTCTATGTTTTTGATAAAACCACTTCGACGGTAGTGGCGCGGGAGGTTGTTGTCGCCGGCTTGCTTGAAAACCGGATTATCGTTAGTGAGGGTGTCAGCGACGGTGACATTATCGCCAGTGCGGGGGTGTCATATCTCCATGACGGTATGAAAGTCTTTTTACTGCCTCTTGCGCAGTAAGTGCTTAAATTATGATGTCCCTGACAGAAATAAGCCTGCAGAAAAATCGACTGACCCTTTTGTGTATGGTCGGCGTTCTCATCGCCGGCATCGCGCTGTATATCGGTTTCCCCAAACGAGAATCCCCGGAAGTCAGGCTTCGCACCTCGGTGGTGACAGTCAATTTTCCTGGCATGTCACCCGAGAAAATGGAGCCGTTGATCGCCTTTCCGGTCGAGCGCAAAATTCGTGAAATCGGTGAAGTCGAGGATATCAATACCCTGATACGCACTGGCCAGATAACCATTAAAGTCGATTTAAACGATGCCCTGGTCGAGCTTGAGCCGGTTTGGCAAGAGCTCAGGGACAAGATGGCGGATGTCGAACGCTTGCTTCCAGAGGGTACCCAGGGCCCCTTCGTCAATACCAATTTTGGCGATGTCTCTGTCGCCAGTATTGCGGTGACCGCAGATGGTTTTTCCTATCGGGATATGGAACTTGTCGCGCAACGATTGCAGCGCAAACTCTACGAGGTTGGCGGCGTCTCCAAAGCCGAGCTGTTCGGTGTTCAGGAAGAGCGAATCTGGATTGAGCTCAATACCGATAGGGTCGCCGCGGTCGGCGGGCAGATTCAATCGTTGATTGATGATATGCAACAGCAGAATGTGATTTTCCCCGCCGGAACCATCAATGCCGAAGGGACGGCCCTGATGCTGGAGGCCAGTGGCGATTTTGGCAGTGTCGAGGAAATTGAAAAGATGTTGACCAGGCTTGAGGGCCAGGATGAGTTTGCTCAACTACGCGACCTGGTGACAGTGAGGCGAGGCGTGGTTACTCCAAAAGAGCAAGCGGTCTATTTCAACGGTCGACCAGCAGTCGTGGTGTCGGTGATTATGGACTCCCGATATGATATCGAAAAACTGGGTCGGGAATTGACCGCGTTGCTGGAGCGCGAAGAAAAACTGCTCCCGATAGGATACGAACTGAATTTCGCCACCTTCCAGCCCGGCAAAGTCGAGAGGGCGGTCGACAAGGCCCTGACCAATGTCATGCAAACATTCCTCATCGTATTAATCGTCATGACCTTGTTTTTGGGCTTGCGATCAAGCCTGGTGATTTCCTCGATTGTTGTCTTTTCGGTGATGTTTACCCTGATAGGAATGAACCTTCTGGGCTTGAGTCTGGAGCAAATATCGATCGCCGCGATCATTATTTCGCTTGGATTGCTGGTCGACAATGGAATTGTCGTGGTTGAAGATATTCAGGCGCGCATGGCGAATGGCGATCTCGCCTACGATGCGGCACTCAACTCCGGTAAGCAATTTACCGTTCCCCTGCTGATTTCCACGCTCACCACCATTTTTGCTTTCCTGCCATTTTTCCTGATTGACGGCGCGGAGGGAGACTATGCGTTTTCACTGGGTGCAGTCGTTGCGATCACCCTGGTCGGATCCTGGATTGCCGCGGTATTTTTCCTCCCGCTCATGGCGCTGCGGACACTCAAAGCCAGGCGTGAAATGGCGGGCGATGACGGATGCAGGAAGTTTTTCCTCAACAAGCCCTACAAGCGATTACTGCTGATGTCGCTGCGACTGCCACCGCTGGTGATCATGGCGAGCTATGTGCTGGTGCTGATTTCGGTTTTTATGATGCTGGGTCTTCGCAGCGAGATGTTTCCACCGAGCGATCGAAACCAGTTACTGGTTTACGTGGACATGCCCAAGGGGACCCATATTAGTGCTACAGAAGAAACCGTGCTGGCTGTTACGAGCTGGATTGGGGACACGTCGATCAACCCTGAAGTTGTCAACCAGGTTGCCTATGTGGGCAGTGGCGGACCACGCTTCTACCTGACGCTCAATCCGCTGGACCGGGCTCCTGAGGTGGCTTTCATCCTCGTCAATACTAAAGACTCTGCAGCCACGGTTGCTCTTTCCGAGCGACTGAGAAAATTCGGCCTGCAGCAGCATCCAGAGGCCCGGTTTAAACTCAAGCGCTTGAGCATGGGGGCATCAGAGTCAGGTATCGTCGATGTGGAAATATCCGGGCCTGGCCTGGACAGGCTGTTGTCGCTGGCCAACCAGGTGGAAACAATTTTCCGGGAAGCGCCCAATATCCGGCAGAATGAAAATAATTGGGGAGATAAAATCGTCAAGGTATTGATCGATATAGACCAGGACAAGGCCCGGCGGGCCGGCGTAAGTTCGGAGTCCATGGCTCAGGTGCTGCTGTCATTCTTCGATGGGTATACCATTTCCGAGTACCGGGAGAATGATCAGTCTATCCCCATCGTACTGCGCTCCATGGAAACAAACCGTAACCGGGCGGATGAGATGTTCAGTATCCCCTTCAATGCCACAGGAGGTCTGGTGACCCTGGAGCAAGTATCCAACCCCAGGCCGCAAATAGAATACTCACAGATTCGCAGGAAAAACCAGGTCCGCACGATAATTGTATCGGTTAAAAGTGCCAGCCTGACGGCCCATGAATTGCTCGCCTTCGCCCAGACACGATTGAATGACCTCGATATTTCCGACGGCTACAGCATTGAAATTGGCGGAGAAATTTCTGATAACTCCAAGATCAACAGGATGTTGGCCGCCGGCATTCCGTTTGCGCTGTTCCTGATGGTGGCGGTCATCATGTACCAGTTTAATTCTATTCGAAAAACCCTGATCGTTTTTATGACGATTCCGCTTATTGTAATCGGCATACCCTATGGCCTGCTGATGTCGGGCCAGCCACTTTCGTTCTTTGGTACCCTCGGTATTATCAGTTTGGCCGGGATTATTATTAACAACTCGATTGTATTGATTGACCAGATTGAGATCGAACAAGGCGAGCATACGATTGGTGACGCTATAGAGTCGGCGGCCCTTAAGCGCATGCGGCCTATTTTGCTGACATCGGCCACCACCGTGCTCGGCCTGATGCCCTTGTATTTGTTTGGTGATGAGCTGTGGTCGCCACTGGCCGTGGTGATGATGTCGGGCTTATCCGTGGCATCTATCGCCACCTTGTTTTTTGTGCCGGCCTGTTATCGGCTGATGTACCCTGAAGTTGTACATTCAATACCTGGAGAAACAATAGCATGACAGTAAAGAAGACTATTTTTATAAGCGGCGCCGGCGCCGGAATTGGCGCGGAAACCGCCAGGCTATTTGTCGCCAAAGGCTGGCTTGTCGGCGCTTCGGATATCAGCCAGCAGGCGCTGGACACACTGGTGGAGGAACTTGGCGAAGAGAATGTCAGCGCTTATCCCGCTGATGTCAGCGACCGGGCAGCAATGGAGAAAGCCCTGAATGCCTTTGCCAAAAGCAACCGCGGCCGCCTGGATGCCGTCTTCGCCAATGCTGGGGTCTTGTTTATGGGGCCGAACGAAGATATCACCGAAGCGCAGAAAAAACTCATGGTCGACGTCAATATCATGGGTGTCATCAACACTGTCGATGCGGCCTTCCCCTTTCTCAAGAAAACCCCGCGCTCGCATATCGTGGCCATGAGCTCCACCTCGGCGGAATACGGCGCCCCCCAGCACGCGGTGTACAGCGCCACCAAGTTTTTTGTGCGCGGCTTTACAGAGGCCTTGAATATCGAATAC
>JAUXCW010000246.1 GCA_030618705.1 Gammaproteobacteria bacterium
CCACCGCTCTCAACCAACTGGAGAAACGGCAGCCTGTGTTTAAAAGCCATATCCTGCAGGCGGATCATTTTATTGAAACCGCCCTGGGTCTGCGAACCGGCGGCTATAGCACTATTCGATACGCAGATGGCGCAGCGCACACCGGAGACAAAACCGATTCCCGCAATAATATTGCCGCCGGGAATCGACCCGGGATCATTGGGGTTGTAGTTGGCCAATGAGCCGATCTCAAAGAACGGCATTGCGGGGTCGAGCAAGCGCGCCAGGCGCTCCTGGGGCAAGAGCTGGTCGCGGGATTCAAACTTTTCTTTTTTGGCGTAAGACAAGTCGCTGACGACCTTATTCAAGGCCTCCAACTGTGCAATACGCTCGAGTTGGCCGACCCTGTTTTTTTCAAAGTCGGCACTATCGACATCTATTTTACTGCTGAATACGAGCATAGCGTTTAGTCCAGTTTCTTGAAGGCGGCGTGATGAAGGATCGACTCCGGCACCACCACCGTCATTTCCAAAAGGTTTTGACCCAGGCCCTTGCCCTGCGCGTCAAAGCGCAAGGACGCGGTGCCGCCACCGCCCAGGGCATCGTGTAGCAAAAAGTTAAAGGCGTTAAAACCCGGCAGGGCGAAACGCTCGACCAGGGAAACGCCCAGGTGGACAAAGTAATCCGCTACCCGGGCAGAGGTGATCTGGCCGGCAATAAACGGCAGGAATTCCTCGTCCCGGGCGATGACGCCGATATTGGAAAAATCGCCCTTGTCGCCACTTCTTGCACAGGCTATCGACAGCAGCGGCACTGTCACACCCTCCGATTCGGCATGGGATTCCGGCCGGTCCGATAGACTGTCGGCAAAACACTGTTGATCCAGCTCCTGGTAGAGGTCATCAGGAATCCTGCGCGGGCTTACCTCCTGCCCGCTAATGTGGATCCGGGTGTCGACATACTCTCGCGGCACCAGATAGGAGAGTAACTGGATATAGGGTGCGGGGCGCCCGCGGCCGGTAATGCCCGAGCAGAACCCCTGGGCACTGGCCAGGCCCAATGAGGAAAATTCCCGGACAAACAGTTGCAGTGCCTCCCGCTGTTGGTGGTGCACCACGAGAAACAACAGCACCTCTCGGGAGTCCCGCGCGCGACTGTTGGCACCATAATAATACTCGCTACCGAGCACCTCGATATTGGTGCTGCTGAAATCTTCAAGCCCCCTGGCGGCAAAAATCTTCCGCAGCCGCGCAATGGCGTTCTCGCCCAGGCGTTGCGCTTTCTCCCGCGCATCGCGGCCGGATATCATGATCAGCGGATTGACGCGGTAGCCCTGCAATTGCTGGGCGCAGGCTTTAAAATACGGCGTCGGTGGCCGGCCCCTGGCGTTTTCGACCAGCACCCGATCACTGCCGATTTCGGTAAACTTGACCCGGGTGAAATCACAGGCGACATCGGGCAACATATACTGACCGGGGTTGCCGATTTCATAGGTCGTTTGCTCAGCCGCCGACATCGTATTGACGATACCATCGGTATTGTCGGCCTTGGTTAACACAAAGCTCCCGTCCGCGTTGCATTCGGCAATGGGAAAGCCCATATCAGCCCAGCTGTGGTAACTGTCCCAATCGGTGAGCAAGCCGCCGGTTGACTGCGGCCCGCATTCCAGCAGATGACCCGCCAGGCTACCCTGCGCCAACTGGTGGTAATCTTTCATCGTCCAGTCGAACTCATAAATGAGCGGACCTAACACCAGGGCACTGTCGACGCAGCGGCCGGTGATGACTACGTCTGCTCCAGCGGCCAGCGCATCGGCAATAGGAAAGGCCCCCAGGTAGGCGTTCATGGAAATGACACCGTCGGTTTGCAGCGCTTCGCCGCTGAACATTTCTGTTATACCCGCAGCGCGCAGCTCCTCTTGTCTCGGCAAGACGTTATCACCGCTGACAACCGCAATTTTTAGCTCCAGCCCCTTTTCCCGGCCAATTTCGGCGAGCCTGGCGGCAGCGGCCTGCGGATTTACCCCGCCGGCGTTGGTGATAATTTTGATGCCACGGCGGCTGATATCCTCCAGGTGATCGGCGATCATGCTGTTGATAACGTCGATCGCATAGCCCTGCTGCGGATCCCGAGTATAGGCACGAGTCAGGATGGACATGGTGATCTCGGCCAGGCTTTCATACATCAGGTAATTCATACCGGGGACAGCGATCAGCTGCGGGGTCGCCAGCATCGAATCACCCCACATACCCGCCGCACCGCCTATTTTTACCACTTTGTTTGCCTCAGTGCTCATCACAGTGCCCTTCTTTATGGTTCCACGCCTGCATCATCGGCCGGGATGATCTCCAGCAGTAATTTATTCAGTGCCACCTGTTGCCCCTCCCTGGCGCCCAGGTTTGTTACCGTTCCACGAATACTCGCGGTAATTTTATGCTCCATTTTCATCGCTTCCAGAATAAGCAGAAAGTCACCCTTTTCAACGAACTGGCCCTCGCTCACATTCACCGCCAGGATATTTCCGTGCATGGGCGCCAGTATCGATCCGCTGTCCTCATCCGCAGCGACACGCTCGGAGGACAGCAGTATGTCCTCGCCGTTCAGTGTGCGCGATTGAATACCGATACTGATGCTGTCGGCTGACATACGTGCGAAATAAACGTTTTCCTGGAGGCCGTCAATTTCCACCCGCGCGCGACTCGCATCCATTGCGTGAATAAACAGGGAAAACTCCCGGCCATCGATGTCGACCCGGTACTGGCCGCCACTATTGTGCATGTATACCCTCAGCGCCCGGGCCTCACCGTCACCGATCCGAAGCAACAGGCTGGCATTGAGGTTTTTGTTATTGGACCACTGCTCGATACCGCTCAAGTGCAGTACCGCCGAATTCTGCTGTTCCTCCTGCCGGAGCCGGCATAGCAACACCGCGACCAGGGCATAATCCGCGCTGCCCGGCTTATCCGCCGCCAGCGCTTCAGCGGGAAAATACTTGTCGATAAAGGCGGTGGAAAAATCACCGCTGCGAAATGCCTCATGGTCCAGCGCGGCGCAGAGGAATTGCCGATTGGTGGGAAAACCCAGTATCTGTGTATCCGTCAGGGCCCGGACCAGCTTTCTCCTGGCCTCTTCCCGCGTTCTGCCGTGGGCGATGAGCTTGGCGATCATGGGGTCGTAGAATGAGGAGACCTCCTGCCCACTCAACAAGCCGTGATCGACACGAACATCCTGCACCTCGGGTGCACCCCAAAGTAGCGCCGTTCCTGCGGCGGGCAGAAAACCATTGGCCGGGTCCTCCGCATACAACCTCGCCTCGATGGCATGGCCATCGATGGAAAGATCATCCTGGGCCAGGGGAAGAGGCTCCCCGGCGGCGACACGCAGCTGCCACTCGACCAGGTCGAGGCCGGTAATCATCTCCGTTACCGGGTGCTCAACCTGCAAGCGGGTATTCATCTCGAGAAAATAAAACCGGCCCTCGCTATCCAGCAGAAACTCCACCGTTCCCGCCCCGACATAATCGACACTGCGGGCGGCACTGATCGCCGCCTGGCCCATCGCCGCACGAATTTCCGGGCTTACCGCCGGCGAAGGCGCTTCCTCGAGGACTTTTTGATGACGGCGCTGAACCGAGCAGTCGCGCTCAAACAGGTGTACAACGTTGCCCTGGCTGTCGGCAAAAACCTGTATCTCGACGTGACGCGGCTCGATAAGCGCCCGCTCGATAATCAGCTCTTCGGAGCCGAAGGAGTTCAGCGCCTCCGAGCGCGCGGATTGAATAGCGGGTAACAACTCCGCTTCACCATAGACAAGGCGCATACCGCGGCCGCCACCGCCGGCGGCGGCCTTGACCATCAGCGGAAACCCGATCGCCACGGACTCCCGGACCAGGCTGGCGCCAGACTGGTCGCGCCCCTGATAACCGGGTATGCAGGGCACACCGGCCTCTATCATCGCCCTTTTCGATGCGGCCTTGTTACCCATCAGCTCGATGGCGCGGGGAGACGGCCCGATGAACACGATACCCGCCTCTTCACAGGCACCGGCAAAGGCCGCGTTCTCGGACAGAAATCCATAACCAGGATGTATCGACCTGGCGCCACTACGCCTGGCGGCGGCGATGATTTTTTCAATATTCAGGTAGGACTCACCGGCCGCGGCAGGGCCGATACAGATGGCGAAATCGGCCAGACTGACATGCCGTGCAGCGATATCGACCTCGGAGTAGACCGCGATGGTGGCGTAGCCCATGGCTTTGGCCGAGCTTATCACCCGGCAGGCAATTTCACCGCGGTTGGCTATTAATACAGGGCCCAGCTCTATTGTGTCAGTCATCATCCCTTCCGATACATGGTCACCACATGCCCCACCTAAACCCGGGTTATGCTGCAACATTCACTCTTGTTTTTGTTTCCCGCCCACCACCGCGGCGAACACTTGCCTAATACTAACTCATATTGTTTTTAAAAAGTATATGCACATATTATGTGCTTCCAAAGCATATACCTGATAAACGCGAAAGTATAAATATGTGGCGCTTATATATAGTTGATATGGATACTCCCGGGGAGTATTCTCACGGAGCAATACATCCCCGCACAGATCGCCAACCGGAGACACGCCAATGGCCGCATTCCAATTACCCAGGCTGCCCTTCCTGTCTGCAGAGCACCTGCAAATGCTTGAGCCCATTATTCGCTTCGGCCAGAAAGAAATTCAACCACAGGTGATGGAATGGGAAGAGAGCGGCGCCCACCCGACGGAACTGGTCAGGCAATTCGGCGCCCTCGGCTACTACGGCAACCCCCACCCGCTCGAGGACGGCGGCACCGCGGGGGGCGCAATGGGCTCGGTACTGATTGCCGACGCCTGTTATTTTTCTCAGTTCGGCGGCTTTGCCGGCACCATCATGACCTCCTACGAGGTTGCCGCGCCGTATATTTCACGCTTCGGCAACCCGCAACAAAAAAGCCGGTACCTGCCGGACATCCTC
>JAUXCW010000261.1 GCA_030618705.1 Gammaproteobacteria bacterium
AAATGCCCGGTTGGCATCGACCAGCATATTGTCGATATCCAGCTCCTCGATATCGCCGCTGACAATGCTCTCGAACATCTCCTTGACCGCGGTGCCCTCGACATCCACCGGTATCTCGACGTAATCGATACCCGCGTCCGCTGGAAGGCGATCGGGATCTTCCTGTTTTTCGAAAGGGCTGCGGAAATCCACCACCTGTTTCAGGCCCAGGCGCTGCAGGAACACCAGGTCGTCGTCGCTGAGGTCGGAGAGAGCATCGGAGCGATAGATTACGCCCCACTTGACGGTTTTGCCGTCGCGGGTCGAGTAACCACCCAGGTCGCGAAAATTATGGGCCCCGGCGAAGGGCAGCTTGCGGTATTGTTCCCGCTGCGCCGGTGTTTGCTCGGCAGCGATAGGGCGAAGTGCGGGGGCCAGGCCCGCATCGCCGCCGGTACAGGCGGTGAGCGACAAGACCAGGGCAAGCCACAGGCAAGCTGCACCCCGTGGGGCCGGGCCGCGACCGCTATTTGCTGGTGTGATACTCGCCATAGACACTCTTGTAATCGGCCAGCGCGGCCTCAATCACCCGGAGCGCCTCGTCACGACCGTAGACATTGTCGACCTTGATGTTGACGTTCTTGCCCGGCACCATCTTGTAGGTACTGAAGTAGTGCTGCAGGCGCTCGGTCTTGATGGCGGGCAAGTCAGTGATATCCTCCACCTTGCCCCAGATATTGTCGCCCTCGAGTATGGCGATGATCTTATCGTCTGCCTCACCGTCATCGATCATCTGGATGCCGCCGAGTACCCGCGCCCGCAACAGTATCTCGGACTTGGTGATATGACGCTCGGAGAATATACAGATATCCAGCGGGTCGCCGTCGGCGACTTCCACCTCGTCACACAGGGCGGCTACCCGCTCGCCACAGAAAGTCTGCGGGATGAAACCATAGAGAGTCGGCACCTGGGACGTGGTGCGCTGGGGACGATCGACGACCAGGAAACCGGTGGTCTTGTCCAGTTCGTACTTGACCTCATCCGTGGGCGTCATCTCGATAAATGCCTGGACGATTTCCGGCCTGTTGTCATCCAGGCGAGGCCTGAGACCGTGCCAGGGGTGCCGGCGCCAACGATTGAATACACCTGTCTCGTACATAACAACTCCAATTCCGTAGTAAGAATCCGCGGTAAGAATCCGTAAAATCAATTGCTCCCACCAGGACGCGGCGGGCCCTGAAAGCGGGCGCGTATAATGCCACAAACGCCGCGAAATTGCAGGTGAAAATGCGCGACACAAGGCCTTGGCTATGGGGCTAGTGGGTGGTCACCGGATCCAGATCATTGACCAGGGAGTCCCGCACCGCCGGCGGCACCTGCGTACAATCGACGGTCATATTCGGATGGTCGATCCCCGCCGACAGGGGAGCGCCCTGCTGCAGGGCACGCACCATTTCCGGCGTCAGTTCAAAGCGCAGGAAGTGTACGGTGGAGGTTCGCTCGCCGTCGGATCGCTCCAGGTCCTCGTCAGCGATGGGGCAGACCCGCGCACAGCCCTCCACCTGCAGCCAGACCCTGGTCTCGATGCCGATCAATTGGGTGACCATCTGCTGACGCTGCTCGACATCGTCGTACTCCAGCATAAACGTGGCCTTCCAGTTATTGCCGTCCGGGATCAGCGGGTTGTAGGCCTCCAGCTCCTCCTCGATGCCCGCCGCCTCGAACACCTTCTCGATGCGCAGCATTTCCTGGATCTGGTAGCGAATCGTCGTCGCATCCTCAAAGTACAGGCGCGCGTGCTCGTTGAGGGGTAGTTGCCTGTCCCTCTTGTGCCGCATCACCTCTGCGCGAAACTGCTCGCGGCGTTCAGCATAGTCTTCCAGCGACCACAGGTCGGCGCGGGTGAGTTTTTTCATGGTGACTCCTGGGAAGGCAGGCCATAGGCCATGCGCAACAGGGAAATGGGGTGCTGTGGTTCGGCGACGCTCTCGGCCAGGTTGGCAATATGGTTGGCCGCCATCGGGCAGTCGCTGGCAAAATAATCCGCTTGTTGCTGGTCGACCTTGCGCACCACCGGGCGAGCGATCTTCACCGAATTGTCATGGGTCTCCACGCGCACCGCATAGGTGCCGTCATGACCCGAGCAACGCTCCACCGCCTGCACCCGGGTGCCGGGCACCATATTGAGTATGTCCCGCGCCTTGATGCCGAATTTCTGCACCCGCAGGTGACAGGCAACCTGGTAGCTGATATCACCCAGCTCCGTGGCGAAATCGGTCGCAAGCTCGCCGCCCTTGTGGCGCAGCCAGAGGTACTCGAACGGGTCATAAAATGCGTCTTTTACTTTTTGCACCTGTGCATCCTCCGGGAACATCAACGGCAATTCCTGCTTGTACATCAACACACAGGACGGCACCAGGGCGGTCAGGTCGTAGCCCTCGTCGACCAGTTTTGCCAGCACCGGAATATTGGCCTGCATCGCCCGCTCCACCGACTCGAGATCCCCGAGCTCCAGTTTGGGCATGCCGCAGCATTGCTCTTTGGGCACCAACTCGACGCGGATACCGTTGTGCTGGAACACCTGGTACAGGTCCGGGCCCAGTTGCGGGCTGTTGTAATTACCGTAGCAGGTGGCATAGAGCGCGACCTTACCAGTGGTTTTGCCCACAGGCACCACCGGCAGGTCCTGCCCCATATGCGCCACCCGCTTGCGCAGGGTTTTGCTGTGGTATTGCGGCAGCGGGGCCGCGTGGTGTACACCGAGCGCCGACTCCAGCACTTTGCGAAAGCCGGCGTTGGCATTGAGCGCATTGACGGTGACATCGACCAGCGGAATCGAAGCCAGGCCAGCGACGGCATCGGTACTGGCCAGCACCTTGTTGCGCAGTGACGCGCCATGCTGTTTGAAGTCGACGGCCTTGGCTCGCAGCATCAGGTGGGGAAAATCGACATTCCACTCATGGGGCGGCACATAGGGGCACTTGCTCAGATAGCACATATCACAGAGATAACACTGGTCCACGACCTTGGGGTAATCGGCCTTGTCGACCCCGTCGACCTCCATGGTCCCGGACTCATCGACCAAATCGAAAAGGGTCGGGAAAGCGTCGCACAAGCTGACACAACGGCGGCAACCGTGGCAGATATCGAAGACCCGCTCCAGTTCCTGATTGAGATCCTCGCGGTCGTAAAACAACGGCGAACGCCAATCGAGCGGATGGCGCGTCGGCGCCTCCAGGCTACCTTCCCTGCTGCTCATTGCATACTCTCCCGCACACTTTCCAGGCCACAGCGATCCCCGGTGGCAGAACGCCACCAGGGGGCAATGCCCTCAACTAGTCGTCGAGTCCGTCCAGCGCCTTTTGGAAGCGATTGGCGTGGCTGCGCTCGGCCTTGGCCAGGGTTTCAAACCAGTCGGCAATTTCGTCAAAGCTCTCATCCCGCGCGGCCTTGGCCATACCCGGATACATATCCGTATACTCGTGGGTCTCGCCGGCTATCGCGGCCTTGAGATTGTCAGAGGTGCCGCCGATAGGCAGGCCAGTGGCCGGATCGCCGGTCTCTTCCAGGTATTCGAGGTGACCGTGGGCGTGTCCGGTTTCACCCTCGGCGGTGGAGCGGAACACGGCAGCCACGTCGTTATAGCCCTCGACATCGGCCTTGGCGGCAAAGTACAGGTAGCGGCGATTGGCCTGGGACTCACCGGCAAAGGCATCCTTCAGGTTTTGCTCGGTTTTGGAATCTTTTAACGACATAGGTATCTCCTTGAATCGGGTTGTTGAATCGGGCTCTTGAATCGAAGCACTGTGAGCGGTGCGCTATTGCGCACATCAAGGCCACCCAAACGGGGGACTTGAGTACAGACTATTCGCGCAGGTACAATCTGTACAATGAATTTTTTAACCAATGTTGATCGATTTTTCCGATGGCACATCTTCCGACACTGAAACAACTCAAATATCTCTGCGCGCTGGCCAAATGTCGCCATTTCGGCAACGCCGCAAAGGCCTGCCACGTCTCGCAATCGACCTTGAGCGCCGGCATTCATGAGCTGGAAGACAATCTGGGCGTGAGCCTGGTGGAACGCAGTAACAGGCGGGTCATTCTGACACCGCTGGGTGAGGACTTTGTCGAACGCAGCCAGGGCGTACTCAACGACGTGGGGGACCTACTGGGGCTCTGCGACGCATCGAGGGAGTTATTCAGCGGCAAGATGCGACTCGGGGTCATCCCCACCATAGCGCCGTTTATGCTACCCCGGCTACTGAATACCTTGCGCAAGAAACACCCCCGTTTTCAGCTCTATATCCGGGAGGATCTCAGCGGCAACCTGCTCGACGCACTGACCATCGGCGAGCTCGATGTCCTGCTGCTGGCCCTGCCCTACCCCATGAACGGAATGGAAACGATGCCTCTGTTCGACGACCCCTTCCTGCTCTGCTATCCCCGCCACCATCCCCTGGGAGAGAACCGATCCCTGCGCACGAGGGACCTCCAGGGGCAGGATTTGTTGCTACTGGAAGACGGCCATTGCCTGCGGGACCATGCACTGGAGGCCTGCAAGCTAAAAAACAACCAGCTCTCGGTGCCCTACTCCGCCACTAGTCTCAATACGGTGGTACAGATGGTGGCCAATAATATCGGCATCACCTTGCTGCCGGAGATGGCGCTCAGGGCCCGCATCCTCAGCGGCACCGACGCACAGACACGCCCCTTTGACGAGGCCGGTATCAACCGCACCATCGGCCTGGCCTGGCG
>JAUXCW010000031.1 GCA_030618705.1 Gammaproteobacteria bacterium
TCCAGCCCGCGCTCAAAGCCGAAATTGCTCATCAGGGTGCCGACCACGCCACTGCATTCGCCACGACTGCGAAGCTGGTCACTGGCAATGATATAGAGCAACTCGTCGCCGTCCACCACCTCTCCGGTGTGATCGACGAAAACCACGCGGTCGCCGTCGCCGTCGAAGGCAATGCCCACATCCGCCTTGTGTTCGCACACGGCATCGACCAGGCCCTCGGGCCGGGTGGAACCGACACCGTGATTGATATTGAGGCCGTCCGGCGCCGTCGCCAGCTCAATCACCTCTGCCCCCAGCTCGCGAAAAACACTGGGCGCAACGTGGTAGGTGGCGCCATTGGCACAGTCGACGACGATGCGCATGCCGTGCAGATTGAAACGGGTGGGAATGGTACTCTTGCAGTATTCAATATAGCGCCCGGCGGCATCCTCGATTCTCACCACCTTGCCCAGGTGGTGGGAGTCCACTGTAGTGATATCCCGGGCCAGCATATCCTCGATGGCGCACTCGACGTCATCCGGCAACTTGGTACCGCTGGAGGAGAAGAATTTAATCCCGTTGTCGTAAAACGGGTTGTGGGAGGCGCTTATCACGATGCCGGCGGCGGCATGAAAAGTACGGGTGAGGTAGGCAATCGCCGGCGTCGGCATCGGCCCCAGTAAGGCGACATCGATGCCGGCGGCCACCAGGCCGGCCTCCAGCGCCGATTCAAACATATAGCCCGAGATCCGCGTGTCCTTGCCGATAAGGATCTGGCCCTTGCCCTCCCGCGACAGTACCTGGCCGGCGGCCCAACCCAGGCGCAGCATAAAGTCCGGAGTAATCGGCGCCTCGCCCACCTTGCCACGAATTCCGTCGGTACCAAAATACTGTTTCGTCATGGATTCTCTACCCTCATTATTGCATCTACCATGCTGATGACATCCCGGCTCGGGCCGACATCGTGGACCCGTAGTATCGCCGCCCCGTCCCGTGCCGCCAGTGCCGCCAGCGCCAGCCCCCCGGCGAGGCGATCGCGGGTATCCCTGCCGGTCACCGCACCGATCATTGATTTTCTCGACACCCCGACCATCACCGGATAGCGGGTCTCGACCAGGGCCGGCAGTTGCCGGAACAGCTGCAGGTTGTGGTCCAGGGTTTTGCCAAAACCGAAGCCGGGGTCGATGACTATTTTGTCACTGGCGATACCGGCCGCGTTACATTCCGCAATGCGCTGGTGCAGAGATTGTAGAACATCTGCCAGCACATCGTCGTAGTACGGCTCGCGCTGCATATTACCGGGTTCGCCCTGCATATGCATCAGGCAGACCGGCAATCCGGTGCCTGCGGCGGCGGCCAACGCGCCCGGGCGGCGCAGAGCGCGAACATCGTTAATCATCCCGGCGCCGAGACGGGCGGCCTCGGTCATCAATAGCGGATTACTGGTATCGACGGATACCACCGTGTCGAAACGGCTCGCCAGGGCTTCCACCACCGGGGCGACCCGGTCCAACTCCTGCTGTCTACCGACCACGACGGCTCCGGGCCGCGTCGACTCTCCGCCCACATCGAGCATGTCGGCGCCCTCTGCGAGCATCAGTTCGGCCCGCTGCAACACCTGGTCGAGTCGCACACCATGTCCATCGCAAAGCTCACCGCCATCGGAGAACGAGTCCGGGGTGATATTGAGTATGCCCATGACGGCGGCGGGGCGAAGTGACAGGGCACGGCCTGCGCAGTCGAGTGCCGCGCCGCAATGAAAATCGGGCGCGATGCGCCCGATTGGATGTTGCTTGCAAGTCGTCATTCGAACCGCGCCGCTAGTGCTCCCCCACCGCGCCGCCAATCGGCCCCTTGGGCTCGCTGGCCTTGCTCTCCTCGCTACCACCCGCATCCTGGTCATCGTCCAGGTCGCCCCAATCGGCGGGGGGCTGGGGGGGCTTACCCTGCATGATCTCGTCGATCTGGCTGGCATCGATGGTTTCGTATTTCATCAGTGCATCGGACATCAGGTGGAGCTTGTCCATATTGTCCACCAGCAGCGTACGTGCCTGGTCATAGCACTCATCGATGATACGGCGCACCTCCTCATCGATCTGCCGGGCGGTCTCACTGGAAACTGTTTTGCTATGCATGGCTGCCGAGCGCCCCAGGAACACCTCTTCGTCGCTTTCGTCGTACAGCAAGGGGCCCATTTTTTCGGACAGGCCCCATTTGGTCACCATATTGCGGGCAATTTCCGTGGCGCGCTGGATATCATTCTGGGCGCCGGTGGTGACGCCGTCGTCGCCGAGGGTGAGCTGTTCGGCGACCCGGCCGCCGAACAGGCTGCAGATCGAGCTGAGAATGGCACGGCGCGAGCGGCTGTAGCGGTCTTCCTCCGGCAGGAACATGGTGACGCCGAGCGCCCGACCCCGGGGAATGATACTGACCTTGTATACCGGATCGTGCTCCGGCACCAGGCGACCGACAATGGCGTGTCCGCCCTCGTGGTAAGCCGTGTTGCGCTTTTCATCCTCGGACATGACCATGGATTTGCGCTCCGCGCCCATCATGATTTTGTCCTTGGCCAATTCAAACTGCTCCATGCCCACCAGGCGCCGATTGATCCGGGCGGCGAACAGCGCCGCCTCGTTGGCCAGGTTGGCGAGATCGGCCCCGGAAAAACCCGGGGTACCACGGGCGATCACCGCGGCGTTGACATCGTCTGCCAGGGGAAGCTTGCGCATATGGACTTTGAGAATTTGCTCCCGGCCGCGAATATCCGGTAAGCCGACGAACACCTGGCGATCGAATCGACCCGGTCGCAGCAGTGCCGGGTCCAACACGTCGGGCCGGTTGGTGGCGGCGATGACGATCACCCCGTCGTTGGCCTCGAAGCCGTCCATTTCCACCAGCAACTGGTTGAGGGTTTGCTCACGCTCGTCGTGCCCGCCACCGAGACCGGCGCCGCGATGCCGACCGACCGCGTCGATCTCATCGATAAAGATAATACAGGGCGCCTGCTTCTTGGCCTGCTCGAACATATCCCGTACCCGGGAGGCGCCGACGCCGACAAACATTTCGACGAAGTCGGAACCGGATATGGAGAAGAACGGCACCTTGGCCTCACCGGCAATGGCCTTGGCCAGCAAGGTCTTACCGGTCCCTGGCGGGCCGACCATCAACACACCGCGGGGAATACGCCCGCCCAGGCGCTGGAACTTGCCCGGATCCCGCAGAAACTCCACCAGCTCCTGCACATCCTCCTTGGCCTCGTCGACACCGGCGACATCGGCAAAAGAGGTTTTAATCTGGTCTTCTCCCAGCAGCCGGGCCTTGCTCTTGCCGAATGCCATGGGGCCACCACGGCCACCGCCGCCGCCCTGCATCTGGCGCATAAAAAACATAAACACGGCGAGAATAATCAGGATGGGGAAGCTGGCGACCAGTAGCTGGGTCCAGATACTCTGCTGTTCCGGCTCGGTACCCTTTATGGTGACCTTGTGATCCCATAGATCATCGATCAGCTTGGGGTCGTCAAGCATCGGCCGAATCGCTTTGAACTGGGTGCCGTCGGTGCGCTGGCCGACGATCACCAGGCCGTCGATGACGACTTGCTTGACCCGGTCATCCCGCACCTCCTGGATGAAGCTGGAATAGTCCAGCGTATCCTGGCTGGTCTGGACATTGAAATTCTGGAATACCGTCAGCAATACAGCGGCGATGACCAACCACAATAATAAATTTTTTACCATATCATTCAAGGACTTACCCTCTTAACTCCCGTGCGCCGCAGGCGCGTATTCGGCATTGAATACCACTCTACTACAGATCAATTGGCACCACCACGATAATCCCGTGCCAATAAGTACACTTCCCGGGAGCGCGGTCGCGATGCCTCCGGCTTGCGGGTGAGCACTTTGCCGAAGTCCTGGCGCAGGCTTTGAAAAAACGGATCGAAGCCCTCCCCCTGGAAAATCTTGGTCAGGAAATCACCCCCGGGCACGAGCACCTTGCGGGCGAAATCCAGTGCGAGCTCGGCGAGATACATTGCCCGCGGCTGGTCTACTGCCTTCATACCGCTCATGTTGGGGGCCATATCCGAGATTACAAGGTCCACCGGCGCGCCGTTCAACAGACCCAGCAGCTGCTCGAATACCGCCTCCTCGGTAAAGTCGCCCTGCACGAACTCGACATCGGCGATGGCGTCCATGGCCAGGATATCCGAGGCGATGACCCGACCCCGGGGGCCGATGAGTTCCGCCGCGACTTGGGACCAGCTGCCCGGCGCCGAGCCCAGGTCCACCAACACCGAGCCGGGACGAATAATGCGGTCCTTTTTCTGTATTTCGAGCAATTTAAAACAGGCCCGCGAGCGGTAACCCTGCTTCTGGGCCAATTTGACGTAGTGGTCGTTGAAATGTTCCTGCAACCATCGCTGGCTGCTTTTACTTCGCGCCATGACGCCTTTCTCTCCGCTGGGTGGGCATAAAATAAAAAACCGCAAAGCACAAAAGCCGATTAGAATAGTGCCCGGCCGGAATGACGAAAAAACAACGGAGCACGATCTATGCCCCTGGACAGCAAGGAAAAGAAACGACTGCGCAGCGTCGGCCACACATTGAAACCGGTGGTAACGATAGCCACCAGGGGTTTCACGGAGGCAACGCGGCTGGAAATCAATCGCGCCCTCGATGACCACGAGTTGATCAAGGTCAGTGTACGAGCCGGCAGCCGGGAGGCGAGAGCCGCCATTACCCGGGAGATCTGCAGCACCTGCCCGGCGGAACTGGTGCAGGCCATCGGCAATATTATCCTGCTCTACCGCCCGGCCGAGAAACCGAACCCGCGCCTGTCAAACCTGCTGCGTTAGCCTCGCCGGAAAAACCGCCGCCTAGATGTGCCGCACCTCTTCGATCTCGTATTCCACATCGCCGGCGGGGATACGCACCGCCACCACATCACCGACCTCCTTGCCGATCAGCGCCCTGGCCACCGGTGAGCTGACGGAGATTTTTTGCTGTTTGACGTCGGCCTCATCGTCACCGACGATGGTCCAGCTCACCTGCTCCTCGGTCTCGACATTGACCAACTTGACGGTGACGCCGAAGATGACTTTACCGCTGTTGGGGATAGTGGTGACATCGATGATGCGCGCCTCGGACAGCTTGCCCTCGATCTCCTGGATTCGCCCCTCGGCAAAGCCCTGCTGCTCCCGAGCCGCGTGGTACTCGGCGTTTTCCTTCAGGTCGCCGTGGGCACGGGCCTCGGCTATCGCCTGGATAATCCGTGGCCGTTCTACACTCTTGAGATGATTCAACTCCGCTCGCAGCTTAGCTTCGCCTGCTATCGTCATCGGTACTTGTGCCATTTACGAATACTCCGCATGTATATCCTGCAAACGGCGCACAGTCGCCGGTTCGCCAATTTCAATGGCCCGGCATACCGCTTCGGCCCCTGCCAGGGTGGTTGTATAAAACACGTTCTTCGCCAGGGCGGTGCGGCGTATGGTCGCTGAGTCCGCAATGGCCTGGCGCCCCTCGGTGGTGTTTACAATGAGGGAAATATCGCCGTTTTTCAGCATGTCGACAATATGCGGTCGACCCTCGATCACCTTGTTCACCCGATCGACCTCCAGCCCGGCCCCGGTGAGCACCCGGTGGGTGCCCTGGGTCGCGACCAGGCTGAAGCCCAGTGCGAGCAAATCCCTGGCCACCTGTACCACCCCGGCCTTGTCGACATCACGCACACTGATAAATGCCCTGCCCCCGGTAGGCAGGTGCTCACCGGCGCCGACCGTGGCCTTGAAATAAGCCTCGGCAAAGGTTTCGCCCACTCCCATCACCTCGCCGGTGGACTTCATCTCCGGCCCGAGGATGGGATCGACCCCGGGAAATTTGTTGAAGGGGAAGACCGCCTCCTTGATATTGTAATAGCGCGGCACGATTTCACTGACAAAACCCTGTTCCGCCAGACTGCGCCCGGCCATGCAGCGTGCCGCCACCTTGGCGAGGGACACGCCGATACACTTGGAGACGAAAGGCACGGTACGGGAGGCTCGCGGGTTGACCTCGATGACATAGATCTCCCCGTCCTGGGAGGCCAGTTGCACATTCATCAGCCCGACCACGCCTAACTCCAGCGCCATGCTGCGCACGATATCACGCATCCGGTCCTGCTCCGCCTCATCCAGGCTATAGGGCGGCAGCGAGCAGGCGGAATCGCCCGAGTGCACCCCCGCCTGCTCGATGTGCTGCATAATGGCGCCTATAACCACCTCTTTGCCATCGCTGACGGCGTCGATATCCACCTCGATGGCCGCATTGAGGAAGCGGTCGAGCAGCACCGGCGAGTCATTGCTGACCTGCACCGCAGTACGCATATAGCGCTCCAGCTCTTCCACCTTATGCACGATTTCCATGGCCCGGCCACCGAGCACATAGGACGGCCGCACCACCAGCGGGTAGCCGATAGTGCTCGCCGCCTGCACCGCCTCCTCCGCGGAACGCACCGTGGTATTGGGCGGCTGTTTCAACTCCAGCAACTCGATCATCTTCTGGAATCGCTCACGATCCTCGGCGCGGTCGATGGCATCCGATGTGGTACCTATAATAGGCACCCCGGCGGCCTCGAGATCCCGCGCCAGGTTGAGGGGAGTCTGGCCGCCGAACTGCACGATCACCCCCACCGGCTTCTCCAGCTCGATAATCGCCAGCACATCCTCCAGCGTGACCGGCTCGAAATACAGGCGGTCGGAGGTATCGTAGTCCGTCGATACGGTCTCGGGATTGCAGTTGACCATAATGGTTTCGTAGCCGTCTTCACGCATGGCCAGCGCGGCGTGGACACAGCAGTAATCGAATTCGATGCCCTGGCCGATGCGATTGGGACCACCGCCCAGTACCAGTATCTTGTCCCGGTCGGAGACATCGGCCTCGCACTCCTCATCGTAACTGGAGTACATATAGGCCGTTGCCGTGGAAAATTCCGCCGCGCAGGTATCTACCCGCTTGTATACCGGCACCACCCCCAACTGCAGGCGCCGCGCCCGCACCGCGGCCTCATCGGTGTCGAGCAATACGGACAGGCGCTTGTCGGAAAAACCCTTGCGCTTTAAAGCCCTCATGGCCGCGGTGTCGAGATCGCCGAGGCCGCCACCGCCCGCCAGCGCGAGCTCATCCACTATGATGTCCTCGATCTGGACCAGGAACCAGGGATCGATATTGGTGTACTCGGCCACCTCATCCAGGCTCAAACCGTTGCGGAAGGCATCGCCGACAAACCAGATGCGCTCCGGCCCGGGATTGCGCAACTCCTGCACCAGGCGGGTGAGCTCATCGGAATCATTGGGGTCGATCTGTGGTTCGAAGCCGGCGGAGCCCACTTCCAGCCCGCGCAAGGCCTTTTGCAGGGACTCCTGGAAATTGCGACCGATAGCCATTACCTCGCCCACGGATTTCATCTGCGTGTGCAGGTGCTTGTCCGCCTCGGCGAATTTCTCGAAGGTAAAGCGCGGCAACTTGGTCACCACATAGTCTATCGAGGGCTCGAAGGAGGCCGGAGTGGCGCCGCCGGTAATCTCGTTTTGCAACTCATCCAGGGTGTAACCGACCGCGAGCTTGGCCGCCACCCGGGCGATGGGAAAGCCGGTGGCCTTGGACGCCAGCGCCGAGGATCGCGACACCCGGGGATTCATCTCGATAATGACCAGGCGCCCGGTTTTCGGGTCGACACCGAATTGGACGTTGGATCCGCCGGTTTCGACACCGATCTCGCGCAGGACCGCCAGCGAGGCGTTGCGCATGATCTGGTATTCCTTATCCGTCAGGGTCTGGGCGGGTGCGACGGTAATGGAGTCGCCGGTATGCACCCCCATGGCGTCGAAATTTTCAATCGAGCAGACGATGATGCAATTGTCTTTCTTGTCCCGCACCACCTCCATTTCGAATTCTTTCCAGCCGATCAGGGATTCGTCGATCAGCAGCTCATTGGTCGGGGAGAGATCCAGCCCGCGCTCACATATCTCGACGAACTCCTCCCGATTGTAGGCAATACCGCCACCGGAGCCGCCCATGGTAAAAGACGGGCGAATAATGCAGGGGAAGCCGATCTGGTCCAGCACCTGCATTGCCTCTTCCATACTGTGGGCAATCGCCGAGCGCGGCGTTTCCAGGCCTATCGCCTTCATCGCGGTATCGAAGCGCTCGCGATCCTCCGCCTTGTCGATGGCATCCCGGCTGGCGCCGATCAATTCGACACCGAACTGCTCCAACACCCCTTCCCGCGCCAGGTCGAGAGCGCAGTTCAGCGCGGTCTGCCCCCCCATGGTGGGCAACAGGGCGTCCGGCCGCTCCTTTTCGATAATACGCGCCACGGTGCGCCAGTTGACCGGCTCGATATACGTCGCGTCGGCCATGGCCGGGTCGGTCATGATGGTCGCCGGGTTGGAGTTGACCAGGATGACGCGGTAGCCCTCTTCCCGCAGCGCCTTGCAAGCCTGCGCTCCGGAATAGTCGAATTCGCAGGCCTGGCCGATCACGATGGGGCCCGCGCCGACAATGAGAATGGACTGTAGATCTGTTCTTCTTGGCATCGCTTGCTTCTACCGGGTTGGTGTCACTGCTGGGTTCACGCGCCGCGGGCCTGCATCAGCTCAATAAAGTGATTGAACAGGGGGGCTGCGTCATGGGGTCCGGGGCTGGCCTCGGGGTGACCCTGGAATCCGAAGGCCGGTTTTTCCCGGTGGTGAATGCCCTGCAGGGATTTGTCGAACAGGGAGCGATGGGTCGTGGCCAGGGTATCCGGCAGGCTGGACTCATCTACCGCAAAGCCGTGATTCTGGCTGGTAATCAATACCGTGCCGTCGGCCAGGTCCTGCACCGGGTGATTGGCGCCGTGGTGACCGAATTTCATTTTTGCGGTTCGGGCGCCACAGGCCAGGGCCAGCAGCTGGTGCCCCAGGCAGATACCGAACAGCGGCATATCGGCGGCCAGCAACTCGCCGATGGCCGCGATGGCGTAGTCGCAGGGTTCGGGGTCGCCCGGCCCGTTGGACAGGAACACACCGTCGGGTTGCAGGGCGAGCACTTCCCGGGCCGGGGTCTGCGCCGGCACTACGGTGACCTCGCAGCCGCGATCAACCAGCATTCGAAGAATATTGCGCTTGACGCCAAAATCGTAGGCGACCACGTGGAACCGCGCCCCGGCCGCGGGCAAACCATGGCCTATATCCAGCTGCCAGCTACCCTCTGCCCAGCTATAACCCTCGCCAGTGGTCACCGCTTTTGCCAGATCCATACCCTGCAATCCCGGAAAGGCCTGCGCCTGCGTCAGCGCTGCGGCCTTGTCCGGCTCTACCCCGGCGATGATACAGCCACCCTGGGCGCCATTCACGCGCAGAATTCGCGTCAGGCGACGGGTATCGATGTCGGCGATGGCGACGATATTCCTGTCGCGCAGATACTGGTCCAGGCTCTGCTCGCTGCGAAAGCTGCTGGCCAATAGCGGCAGGTCGCGAATGACGAGGCCCGCCGCCCATACCTGGCAGGACTCCTCGTCCTGGGCATTGGTACCCACATTCCCTATGTGGGGATAGGTCAAGGTGACGATCTGGCGGGCATAGGACGGGTCGGTCAGTATTTCCTGATAGCCGGTCATCGCCGTGTTGAAGACGACCTCGCCGCTGCTGGAGCCTTCCGCCCCAATCGCCTGACCGTAAAATACGCTCCCATCTTCAAGTGCCAGAATGGCTTTGCTGGACAAGGATACCTCCTGTTAAAACCCGGGCCTGAAACTTAAGTTGGAGCCTAAAAAAAGCGAGATGGAGTTGACGTTCCCATCCCGCTTTTATCTGTCCTGCCCCACTGTGCCGCAAGATCGTCTCAAATCCGCGCCGCCTCAAATAAGACAGCTGAAATCTTCCCATAATTGGTGGCGCATTGTACGCAAATCGATGGTAATTGTCCACGAATGACCCCTTTATCCTTGCTGCCGCTGGGCACTGCTGCTAGCCTGAACAGTAATAGCACCGGACGCTTGAAATTAAAGGGAATTTACTGAAAACCAGCCTTCACTCCAGGTAGCAAGCAGTGGATTCAGAAGAGACAACACGCGGAAAAAAGCTTATCCAGGTCACAACCGATAAGCTGGAAATGGGAATGTACGTCGCCAAGCTCGATCGACCCTGGCTCGACAGTCCGTTCCTGTTCCAGGGCTTCCCGCTGGAACGCCGTGATGACCTCGACACATTGCGCTCGCTTTGCGAGTTTGTCTATGTGGACACCGTCAAGTCGAAAACCCTCAAGCGTCCAGCAAAGCAAGAGGAGTCTCTCGACGACGTCCTCAAGCGCGAGAAGACCACCTACATAAAGGAACACCCGGTCGAAAAAGAAATCGATCGCGCCAGGGTGGAGTACGACGACGCACTGAAGTCTGTCGAGTCGATCCTCAAGCAAGCCGCTCGTGGCGACACCATCAACGCCAAGATCGCCAAGCAACATGTCAAAGCCTGTGTCGAGAGCGTGGTTCGCAACCCCAACGCCCTGATCTGGCTATCCCATATCAAACACGTCGATAACTATACCGCGGAGCACTGCCTCCATGTCGGCATCCTGGCCATTGCCCTCGGTCGCCAGCTGGGCCTGCCGCGACGCTACCTGGAAACCCTCGGACTGTGCGGTATGCTGCACGATGTGGGCAAAACCCGGGTCAACCTCAATGTCCTGCTCAAACCCGGCAAGCTGACCCCAGAAGAATTCGAACACATGAAGCTGCACCCGGTCTACGGCCGCGATCTGTTGCAACACGACCCGATGATGCCCCCGGAAGTGATCGAGGCGACCTATTCACACCACGAGCGTATCGACGGCATGGGTTATCCGATGCGCGCCGACGCCACCACTTTGAGCTTTTACACCCGCATTACCAGCATCGCCGACGCCTACGATGCGATGACCAGCAACCGGGTCTACAGCAAGGAAAAATCCAGCACCGCGGCGCTGAAAATTCTCTACGAGCAGCGCGGCAAGCAGTTCGACCAGGAACTGGTAGTGAAATTTATCGAGTGTGTCGGCCTCTATCCCGCGGGATGCGTGGTAGAGTTGAGCAGCGGCGAGGTCGGTGTGGTCATCGCCTCGGATGCGGAAAACCGCCTCTACCCCAAGGTTGCCCTGGTACTGGACGCCTCCAAGCGGCCTATCCGCAAGACGGTGATCGACCTTAAAGACCTGGACGACAAACAGCGCAAGGATTACCACATCAAGCAGGTGATTCCCGACGGCAGTTACGGCGTCAGCCTGGAGCAGTTCACCGCGACCGCGGCCATGGCGCCGGTCTGACGCCCTAGCGCAGATCGAGCACATCCTGCATATCGAACATGCCCTTGTCACGGGCGTCTAACCAAATCGCCGCCCGCACCGCACCGCGGGCAAATGACATCCGCGAGCTCGCCCGGTGGCTAATCTCTACCCGCTCACCCTCTGACGCATACATCACGGTGTGATCACCGACGATATCCCCGCCACGCACAGTGGCAAAACCGATGGTTTTGCGATCCCGGGCACCGGTTTGACCCTCGCGCCCATAGACCGCGACCTCATCCAGATCACGGCCCAGCGCCGATGCGACCACCTGCCCCAGGCGCAGCGCGGTTCCCGAGGGGGCATCCACCTTGTGGCGGTGATGCGCCTCGTAGATCTCGATATCGGCCTCGTCACCCAATACCCTGGCCGCCATATCGGCGAGCTTGAAGCACAGATTGACGCCCACGCTGTAATTGGCCGCCATGCAAATAGCCGTCTTGCCCGCCGCCGCCTCGATGGCCTCGAGTTGTTGCCGGCTGCAGCCGGTGGTGCCGATCACCAGTTTCCTGCCCACGGGCTGGCAGGCCGCGACATTGTCGACCGTCGCCGCCGGGGCGGTGAAGTCGATCAGCACATCGAACTGGTCCAGCACACTGTTGATATCGTCGCTGATCGCGATCGAATTTTTGCCGATACCACTGACCTCACCGGCATCTGCACCGATCAATGAGCTTTCGGGGCGCTCGATTGCCGCTGTCAGCACGGCGCCCCCGGCAGTGGCCACTGCCTCGATCAGGGTCTTCCCCATGCGACCGGCGGCACCGGTCACAGCAATTCTTGTGGTCATGGCAGAATCCCCCGCTAACAGTCTATGACTTCATATCGTCAAAGAAGCGCTTAACGCCGTCAAACCAGGTGGTTTTGCGCGGCGAGTGCTTATCGCCGTCACCCTGGAAACTCAGCTGCAACTCCTCCAGTAACTCTTTTTGCGCGCGGGTGAGCTTGACCGGGGTTTCCACCACGACACGGCACAACAAGTCGCCGACAGGGCCGCCCCGCACGGGCTTGACGCCCTTGTTTCGAAGACGAAACAGCTTGCCGGTCTGGGTTTCCGCCGGGATTTTCAGTTTTACCCGGCCGTCCAGGGTGGGCACTTCGAGGTCACCGCCGAGCGCCGCGTCAACGATGGTAATCGGCACCTCGCAGTAGAGGTGTCGCCCGTCCCGCTCGAAGATGGCGTGATCCTCGACGGCAATTTCCACATACAGGTCACCGGCCGCACCGCCATCGGGACTGGCCTCGCCCTCACCGGAAAGGCGAATGCGATCGCCGGTATCGACCCCGGGGGGCACCTTCACCGACAGGTTTTTTTGCTTTTCTACCCGACCCTGGCCGCGGCACTTGCCGCAGGGATCGGAAATGATCCTGCCGTTGCCGCGGCAGGTGGGACAGGTTTGCTGCACGGCGAAGAAGCCCTGCTGCATGCGCACGTGTCCGCTGCCGTCACAGGTTCCACAAATTATCGGCGCGGAGCCCTTTTTCGAACCGCTGCCGTCGCACTCGTCGCAGTTGACCAGGGCCGGGATTTTTATCTTGATGGTGGTGCCGCGCACCGCATTTTCCAGGCTGATACCGAGATTGTAGCGCAGGTCGGCGCCACGCTGCGGGCCCCGACTGCGGCCGCCTCCGCCGCCAAAGATATCACCGAATACATCGCCAAAAATATCCGAGAAACTGCCGCCGCCAAAACCGCCGCCCGCCTGAGGATCGACACCGGCATGGCCGAAGCGATCATAGGCCTCTCGCTTCTCGCCGTCCGACAGGATTTCATAGGCCTCGGCGGCCTCCTTGAACTTCTCCTCCGCCATGGGGTCGTCCGAATTGCGATCCGGATGAAACTTCATGGCGATGCGCCGATAGGCCTTTTTGACATCTTGCCCGGAGGCGTTCCGCTCGACGCCGAGCACTTGGTAATAATCCCGTTTGGACATGCGCTTTCTTCAGCTTTTGCTCTTCGTGAAAAAACAAGGACGCCGGCTCCTTGTTACGGGGCCGGCGCCGAGTGTATTACTTAACTGCCTATTTGTCGTCCTTGACCTCCTCGAATTCGGCATCGACGACATCGTCATCGACGGCACTCTCCTGGGCCTGTTCGCCTCCCGCCTCTCCCGCAGCCTGCTGCTGGGCGGCCTGCTCGGCGTACATCTTTTGCGCCAGCGCGGAGGACGCCTCGGACAATTTCTCGGTAGCCGCTTCGATGGCCTCCTTGTCATTGCCTTTAACCGCCTCCTCGACACCCGCAATCGCGGCCTCGATCTGCTGTTTCTCCTCGGCAGTGGCCTTGTCGCCGGCCTCCTCGAGGGTCTTTTTCGCCGTGTGAGCCAGGCCGTCCGCCGTGTTACGTGCGACCACCAGCTCTTCGAACTTGCGATCCTCATCGGCGTTGGCCTCGGCATCGGCCACCATCTTCTCGACGTCCTCGTCACTCAGGCCGCCCGAGGCCTTGATGACGATGGACTGCTCCTTGCCTGTCGCCTTGTCCTTGGCCGAGACATTGAGTATGCCGTTGGCATCGAGATCGAAGGTCACCTCGATCTGCGGCATCCCCCGCGCTGCGGGTGGAATATCCGTCAGGTCGAAGCGCCCCAGGGATTTGTTCTGCGCCGCTTGTTTGCGCTCACCCTGGACCACGTGGATGGTCACTGCGGACTGGTTGTCATCGGCAGTCGAGAAGATCTGCGATTTCTTGGTCGGAATCGTGGTGTTCTTCTCGATCAGCGGAGTTGCCACGCTGCCCATGGTCTCAATACCCAGGGTCAGGGGGGTGACATCCAGCAACAACACGTCTTTGACATCTCCCGCCAGTACCGCACCCTGGATCGCCGCACCCATGGCCACGGCCTCATCGGGGTTGACGTCCTTGCGCGGCTCCCGACCGAAAAACTCGGCCACTTTCTTCTGCACCATCGGCATGCGGGTCTGGCCACCGACCAGGATCACGTCGTTGATTTCGCCGGCTGACAGACCGGCGTCTTTCAGCGCGGTGCGACAGGGCTCCAGCGTACGATCGACCAGGCTCTCGACCAGTGACTCCAACTTGGAGCGGGTCAATTTCACCACCAGGTGCTTGGGACCCGAGGCATCCGCCGTGATATAGGGCAGGTTGACCTCGGTTTGCTGGCTGGAGGACAGCTCGATCTTGGCTTTCTCCGAAGCCTCCTTCAGGCGCTGCATCGCCAGCGGATCGCCCTTGAGATCCATGCCGCTTTCTTTCTTGAATTCCTCGGCCAGGTAGTTGATCAGGGTCAGGTCGAAATCCTCACCACCGAGGAAGGTGTCACCGTTGGTGGACAAGACCTCGAACTGCTTCTCACCATCGACATCGGCGATCTCGATAATGGAAACATCGAAAGTGCCGCCGCCGAGATCGAAGACCGCAATCGTGTGATCGCCGCCCTCGCGATCGATGCCGTAGGCAAGCGCCGCCGCGGTGGGCTCATTGATAATTCGCTTGACCTCCAGGCCGGCAATCCGCCCGGCGTCCTTGGTGGCCTGGCGTTGCGAGTCGTTAAAGTAGGCAGGCACGGTAATGACCGCTTCCTTGACTTCCTCGCCCAGGAACTCCTCGGCGGTCTTTTTCATCTTTTTGAGGACTTCCGCGGACACCTGCGGCGGCGCCATCTTCTCGCCGTTGGCCTCTACCCAGGCGTCGCCGTTGTCTGCCTTGACGATTTTATAGGGCACCATCTCGATATCTTTCTGCACTACCTTGTCATCGAAACGACGACCGATAAGGCGCTTCACCGCATACAGTGTATTGACGGGATTGGTTACCGCCTGCCGCTTGGCCGGCTGCCCGACGAGAACGCCCTTATCGTCGGTAAATGCAACCACGGAAGGCGTGGTGCGGTCACCCTCGGCATTCTCGATTACCCGGCTGCGGTCTCCATCGAGGACGGAAACGCAGGAGTTGGTGGTTCCCAGATCTATTCCAATTATCTTACCCATGTTTCAAATTCTCCAAAAAGTTCGCGTTGATAGTCTGCCGTCTAAATTCAGTTACCCGGTAATATCTGTGCAAAACCGGCAAATTCAAGGGCGCAGCGGTGATTTTCAGCAATTTTTCCGCCACCCCGGCTAGCGCGAGACCACCACCATGGCGGCCCGAATCAAGCGGCCGTTGAGGGTATAACCCTTTTGCACCACGTCCAGTACCGTATTGGGCTCCACATCCGGATTTTCCACCATGGAGATCGCCTCGTGGAACTCCGGGTCGAAGGGCTCGGACAGGGGATTGAGCTGCTCCATCTGGAAGCGCTCGAGCACGTCGAGAAAGTTTTTATGGGTGAGCGCCACGCCCTCGGTTACGCTGCCGGCGGCGTCGCTGCCAGCGTCGGCGTTATCCAGCGCCCGCTCCAGGCTGTCGATTACCGGCAGCAGTTCCCGGGAAAAGTTCTCCAGGGCGTACTTTCGCGCATTGCTGACATCCTTCTCGGCGCGACGGCGAGCGTTCTGGGCCTCCGCCACCGCGCGCACCATCTGGTCCTTCGCCTCGGCCAAATCAAGCTGCGCCTGCTCCAGCTCAACCCTTAGCTCCTCCACTTCGCCCAGGGGCTCCAGCGCGGTGCTTGCACCCTGCCCCGCTTGCTCATCGCTAACTTCTTGATTTTCTATATCATTGTTCTCCGCATCGTTAGTCACATGCAGTCTCCATCAGGCCGAGTGTCATTGGGCTCCCAATATGGGTGCACATAGGGAAATTTCAAGTGAAGTTCAGGATTGCTCCAGCGCCGCACTGAGCAGTTTGGCGGTAATATCGACCAGCGGGATCACCCGTTCATAGGCCATCCGGGTCGGGCCGATGACACCCAACACACCTACTTTGCTACCGCTAAGCTGATAGGGTGTGGTGATAACGCTGTAGTCGTCCAGCACCTCGTAGCCGGATTCCTCGCCGATAAAGACCTGGGTGCCCTCGGCGTCCAGACAGCGCTCCATCAGGTCGAGGATGTCTTTTTTCTGCTCGAAGGCCTGGAACAGGCCGCGCAGCCGCTCCATATCCGCTCCCGGCTCGCTGGCCAACAGGTGGCTTTCACCGCTCAGCAGATAGTCTTTCTCCGGATTGCCGTCAAAGGCCTGGGAGGCGAGGTCGATGGCCGCCTGCATCAGGTGAGTGAGCGCGTCCTTATCGGTTTGCATCTCCCCCAGCAGGGATTCGTGAACCCGGGACAGCGGCCGACCGGCATAGTTGGCATTGATAAAATTAGCGGCCTGCTTCAGCTCGGTCTCGGTGAATTCGCGCCGAGGATGGATGATGCGATTCTGCACCTCCTTCTCATTGACCACCAATACTACCAGCACCCGGTGCTCCGACAAGGGCAGGAAATCGACGTGCCGCAGCACCTCTTCGTCCTGTTGCGGCAATGTCACCAGCCCCGCCTGCATCGACACCTGGGACAACAAGCGACTGGCGGCGTTGACCAACTGCTCCCGGCTCAGGTCCGCGTTGAGCGAACATTGCAACTGCTGCAGGGCCGAGCTGTTGACCGGCTGTATGGTGATGAGGCTGTCGACGAAAAAACGGTAGCCCTGCACCGTGGGAATGCGCCCGGCGGAGGTGTGGGGCGAACGGACATAACCCATGGCCTCGAGATCGGCCATGACATTGCGGATACTCGCCGAACTGAGGGACAGCGCCGTGGCCTCGCTGAGGACTTTTGAGCCCACCGGCTGGCCGTCACTGATATATTGCTCGATCAGGACCTTCAATACCCGCTGGCTGCGTTCCGCTATCTCACCGTCTGACATTCCGCCCAAACCATTACCGCTCCACGATTGTGCTCAAGGGTAGCGGATGCCACCGCCAATGTCACAGTTGAGCTGGCATGGATTTTTCTGTATAAACAGATATACTGTACATATTAACAGTATAACCTGACAGGCCCGCCCATGCTGACCCAGCTGAGTATTTCAAACTACGCCATCGCCAGCCAGATCGACCTGGATTTCGACCCGGGCATGTCGGTGATTACCGGGGAGACCGGCGCCGGTAAATCCATCACCCTCGACGCACTGGGCCTGGCGCTGGGGGACAGGGCAGACAGCAAAACCGTGCGCAAGGGCGCCGAGCGGGCCGAAATCCATGCCGGTTTCGATATCGCCAGCAACGCCGCCGCCACGGCCTGGCTGTGCCAGCGCGACCTGCAACAGGGTGAAGAATTGCTCCTGCGACGGGTCATCCGCAGGGACGGCAAGTCCCGCGCCTATATCAACGGCGTGCCGGCAACCCTGCAGGACCTGAAAACCCTGGGCGCGTTGCTGATCGATATTCACGGGCAGCACGAGCACCAATCCCTGCTCAAGCGCGATACCCAGCGCAAACTGCTGGACGATTATGCCGGCACCGGCGAGTTGGCCGACAAGATCGCCGGGCTGGTGCGAAACCACCGCCAACTGCGGGAGCGCATCGAGGAGCTGCAAAACCAGGACCAGGAACAGGCCGCCCGCATTCAGCTACTGCGCTACCAGGTCGATGAACTGGACCAGATCGAATTGGCCTGCGGCGAAATCGAACAACTGGAACTCGAGCAAAAAACCCTCGCCAATGCCGAGGGCGTACTCGCCTCCAGCCACCAGGCGCTACAGCTGTGCAGCAGTGAAGACGGCGCCAGCGCATCCGTCAGCCAGGGCTGTCAACTGCTGGAGCAGATTCCCCAGCGCAGCCCGGCCCTGGATGAGGCCCTGCAACTGCTGCAGAACGCCCGCATTCAACTGGAAGAGGGCGAGCGCTCCCTGCAACAGCATATCGACGGCTCCCGGGTCAACCCACTGCGACTGCAAGAGGTGGAGCAGCGCCTCTCCGCCATTTACCAGGTGGCTCGCAAACACCGGGTGCAGGCCGCCCAGCTCCCCGAAATGAGCCGGCAGTTGCGGGCGGAGCTCGATACCCTCGACGGCAGCGACGAAAAGCTCAAGCTGCTGGAACAGGAACTGGCGGAACTCACACGGACGCTGGACAAGCAATGCGCCAGCTTATCCCGCAAGCGAGGCAAAGCCGCCGCCAGCCTGTGCAAAACAGTCAACACGCTGCTGCAAGACCTGTGTATGGCACACTGCGTATTTGAGATACAGCTCGACAAGCTGGAGCAGGCCGCAGCCTACGGTATGGAGAGCCCCGCACTGCTGGTCAGCACCAATCCCGGCCAGGCGGCCCAGCCGCTGGCCAAAGTCGCCTCGGGGGGCGAACTGTCCCGCATCGGCCTGGCGATACAGGTCGCCGCCACCCGCACCGACCACCGACCCACCCTGGTATTCGATGAGGTCGATGCCGGCATCGGGGGCGGTGT
>JAUXCW010000311.1 GCA_030618705.1 Gammaproteobacteria bacterium
GGGTTGACCGTCGCCGGGGACTCACCCTGGATGAACTCGTAGTTGGCGGGGTCCCAGACCACCTCCCCCGTGCTGTCCAGGATCGGCGTGGTCGGAGCCGCTGCGATCAGTCCCTTGCCGGCATCGTCGAAATCCTGCTGGTTCGCCAGGTCGAGTTTTTTCGCGTAGCTGTTATTGCCGGCCAGCGTATATTTGGTCGCCTCGCTGCTGTCGGGCGCCGGTGGCGGCTGGTCGGATTGACCACAAGCGCCGAGGAGCATGGCACTTGTGAGCAAAGTCGATAAGGGAATAATTAAACCGCTGTGTCTACGCATAGCAAATAAACCGCCTGTTCGATAATATGTGACCATGGTATAGGATATTTTTGCCTGCAGATCAATCAATTCAGGTGTTAGCCGTGCCAAATGTCCCCACACAGTTCCCCCCGAGATCGCGGTCAAGGTACTAGACACTGGACGGTCGCGCCGGGCGAGGATACCGGCATTGTGAAAAGACCTTGATGCGTTTAGTATGAATTGACGACCTGTTCGCCGTGCAGGGTGTCGTCAGCGTCACCAACTATCGCGCAGGGTCCGTCCCTGTAAGGATATACACACCATGCAAGATGAATCGGGCTCGGTACTGCCTTCCTCCCAATCACTACACCGCCTGGCCATCAGTGAAAGCGGCTTTATTTTCGATCCGACCAGCGGCCACCACTTCACGGTCAATGAGACCGGTCTGGATATTCTTCGGCACTTGCAGACAGCCCATAGTCCGGCAGAGTTGGTGGCGCTGTTACAGCGGGAGTACAGCGCCAGTGAAAAAGAAATCGAGCGTGATGTGCTGGAGTTTGCCGCCATGCTGCGGAAGTTCATCGGCGACTGAGTATGGGCATGGATGTCACCGTAGCGATCACCGGCATGAACGCCCGGCCCGACAACCCCGGCCCGGGGGTGGCTGTGGCGCGCTGCCTGAAAGATTCCGATAAGTTTACCGGCCGCATTGTCGGCCTCGGTTACGATGCGCTCGACCCCGGCTTGTACCTGAATGAATACTGCGATGCGGCCTACCTGCTGCCCTATCCATCGGCAGGAGACGAGGCCTTTATTACCAGCCTCCGGGAAATCCACGAGCAGGAGCATATCGATGTCATCATTCCCTGCCTGGACGCTGAATTACCGGGCATGGTGCGGCTGACACCCCTGTTCGACGAGTTGGGCATAAAGTACCTGTTGCCGACACCGGAGCAGCTGCGCTTGCGCAACAAGGATCGCCTCGTGGAGCTGGCTGAACACGCGGGCATACACTGCCCCGAAATAAAAGCCACCACCGACGCAGGGTTCTTTTACCGCTGCCAGCACGAGGGATGGAAGTATCCCCTGGTCGTCAAGGGCCTGTTTTACGGCGCCCATATCGTCGACAACGCGGACCAGGCCGCGGAGGCGTTTCGCGATATCGCGGCGCAGTGGGGTTACCCGGTACTGGTGCAACGACTGGTCGAGGGTGAAGAATACAACCTGACTGCTGTTTGCGACGGCAAGGGCGAGATGCTCGGCGAAGTCATGATGAAAAAGATGGCGGTCACCGACAAGGGCAAAGCCTGGTCCGGGGTCAGCATATTCGACCAGAAGTTGCGTGACGCCAGCGCCGCCCTGATTAAATCGATCAACTGGCGTGGCCCTCTCGAAGTGGAAGTCATGCGCGATACCCATGGTGACTACCAGTTGATAGAAATCAATCCCAGGTTTCCCGCCTGGATATACCTGTCGGAGGGTGTCGATCGCAACCTGCCACTGATCCTGCTGCAGACGATTTTTGGTAAACAGGTCGAGGACCTGCCCGACCCCAGACCGGGCGTATTGTTCATCCGTTACGCGGCAGAACGTATCGTGCCGCAAAGCGAATTCGAAGCGGTCATTATGCATGGCGGTCAGCGATTGACCTGAACACCACCATAAGTTTGCCGAATGTTCAGCCACCGATGCCGGGCATCTCTATACAGGAAAGACAATGACGGGCAAAAAACAGTGGATCAAACCAACCATCGTACCCTTGCGCAGCGGTCTGCTGAATAAATTCGGCAGCCAGGAAGCCCCGTGGATTGACGCGATCGACGAGGTACCGATCCCGCAATTGCTGGAGCAATACGGTTCACCGCTGTTCGTGGTCTCCGAGCGGCGCTTGCGGCGCAATATCCAACGCCTTAAACGCGCGTTCAGCGCCCGCTACCCCAGCGTCATCTTCGGCTGGTCCTACAAGACCAATTACCTGGGCGCGGTGTGCAACACCTTTCACCAGGAAGGGTCGTGGGCCGAGGTGGTCTCCGAATTCGAATATCAAAAAGCCCGCAGTCTGGGCGTTCCCGGGCACAATATTTTGTTCAACGGTCCCTTCAAGCGCCCGGGTATATTGCGCCTGGCCGTTAGCGAGGGCGCTCACATTCACGTCGACCACCTCGACGAGTTGTACGAGCTGGAACAGATCGCGCAACAGCTGAAAACCCCCATCGAGGTGACCCTCAGGCTCAACTTCGACACCGGCTATACCGAGACATGGAGTCGATTCGGGTTTAACGTCGAGTCGGGACAGGCGCTGGACGCCGCCTGGCGCATCGCTTCCAGCGAACATCTCAATTTAACCGGCCTCCACAGCCACATCGGCACCTTCGTGCTCGAGCCCCGCGCCTACGCCAATCAAGTCCGCACCATGTGTGAGTTTATGCACGAAGTGGAAAGCCTCACCAACTGCCATATCACCTATCTCGATATCGGTGGCGGCTTCGCCTCCATGAACTCCCTGCAGGGAATTTACCTGCCGGCCGAGCAAATGGTGCCCAGCGAAGAACAATACGCCGAGGCGGTTTGCGATGTACTGCTGGAGCTCACCCATGATCGGGAGACACGCGGCTTTAAACGCCCGACACTGATTCTGGAAACCGGTCGCGCGCTGGTCGATGACGCTGAACACCTGATCAGCACCGTGGTCGCCAATAAAAGACTGCCTGACGGCAGGCGAGCGGTGGTGGTAGACGCCGGGGTCAATATCCTTTTTACCGCCTTCTGGTATAACCATAAGGTTATGCCGACAAGGATATTGCCCGGCAAACCGGAAGACACCACGATCTATGGCCCGCTATGCATGAATATCGACGTGGTGCGCAACAGCGTCATGCTGCCGCCGCTCAGTATTGGCGACAATCTGGTCTACAGCCCGGTTGGAGCATACAACCATACACAGTGGATGCAGTTTATCGAATACCGGCCCAACGTAGTGATGATCGATGAAAATCGAAATGTCTCTGTCATTCGCGAGGCGGAAAATCTCGAGGTAGTGACAGCGCAGGAGCGCCTGCCTGCGCACTTGTCGGCAGCCTACCCGCAGGGAGCACCGGAGGACATCCTGTCCGAAAGATCTTCTGACAGCAACAATTAGCTCTCACGGACCAAGCAGGCCACGGTGCCATGATCAAGCAAAGCCTGACCGATACCGCCAGAGCCTATTCGGCAATTTTCTTTCTCGACGGCCCCATTGCCGGCGCCCTGCTGATGGCATCCACCTTTGTCTATCCCAATATCGCTATTGCCGGCCTGCTGGCTGCACTGCTCGGCACAGTAGTGGCGCAGCTATTCGACTTCCCGAAAACGCAACACAGTATCTATGCTCTCAACAGTCTGCTGACAGGTCTAGCCCTCGGTGCATTTTACCAACTGGACCTGCAGCTCATCGTCCTGATCGCAACTGGCGCGGCGCTGGCAGTTGTCGTCAGCGCCGCGCTGGCGGATACCCTGTGGCGGCAGGAGCGATTGCCGGTACTGGTGATACCCTTCCTCATAGTAGCCACGGTAATGGCGTTGGTGGCGCGGCAGCTTCCCTCGACGACGCCCTTCGTCGGATACAGCCACTACGTGATCAGCTGGCTGCCACAATGGGCCAATAGCTTTTTCAGCTTGCTGGG
>JAUXCW010000214.1 GCA_030618705.1 Gammaproteobacteria bacterium
CGGGTGTTTTTGCCCCGGCTGAGCCACAGCGCACCACGGTCCATCGCCTGCTTGATGGCCTGGCGGGAGAGCTTGCTGCCGGCAGCGAGCGCGTCGAGCAGGGGCGGCGTGTCCTCATCGACGCTGATATGGAGTTCCAGGTGTTGGGGTTCTGTCGGCATCGCGATCACTGGCTCAGGATTGGGGTACACCGGCCCTTACCCGGGGAGGATTTGAGTGCGAGAAGGTGCGTTAAGTGACTGATTTTTAACATGCTAACCGAATCTACAGAGTTTCTCCAGAATTAAACCAGAGCACCTCCAGGCAAGCGGGACTATCTGGCGAGTGGTGTCCGATTGCTCGCCTAAACCCCGTCAGCGGCATCCGTCGACAAGCGGATCACCGGAGGCGTAGTATGCGGGGTACGAATAAGGAGAACCACGATGGCAAAGCGATATAACACGATTCTCGATACCATCGGCAATACCCCGGTGGTGCGCATCAACAAACTGGCGCCGGAGGGTGTCAATTTGTACGTCAAGATCGAGGCCTTCAATCCGATGGGCTCGGTCAAGGACAGGTTGGCGCTGGGTGTCATCGAGCACGCCGAGAAAACCGGCGCGCTCAAGCCGGGGCAGACCGTGATCGAGGCCACCAGTGGCAATACCGGCATCGGCCTGGCCATGGTCTGCGCGCAAAAGGGCTATCCCCTGGTGGTGACCATGGCCGAGAGCTTCAGTGTAGAGCGCCGCAGGATGATGCGTTTCCTCGGGGCACGGGTAGTACTCACCCCGGCGGCGCTCAAGGGCAGCGGCATGGTGCATAAAGCCCGGGAGCTGGCCGAGGACAACGGCTGGTTTTTATGCCGCCAGTTCGAAAACGAGGCCAATGCCGATGTCCATTCACGCACCACCGCCCGGGAAATCCTCGAGGACTTCGACGATACCACCCTCGACTACTGGGTGACCGGCTACGGCACCGGCGGTACCCTGAAGGGGGTGGCGCGGATTCTAAAAGACGAGAGCCCGCAAACCAAAGTGGTTGTCTGCGAGCCGGACAACTCCGGGCTGCTCGGCAGCGGCATTCACCAGAAGCAAAATGAAGACGGCAGCCCGGCGCAGAGTCACCCCGGCTTTCGTCCGCATTTGATGCAGGGTTGGACCCCCGATTTTATTTCCAAACTCACCGACGATGCGATCGAGGCCGGCTGGGTTGACCACGTGATCCCCGTCGATGGCCAGCGCTCACTGCAGCTGTCGCAACAACTGGCGCGGGAAGAGGGTATCTTCGTCGGCATCAGCGCGGGGGCCACCCTGGCCGGCGCCCTGGCCATCGCCGGGACCGCCGCCGAGGGCTGTAATATTCTCTGCATGTTACCGGACACCGGTGAGCGCTACTTGAGTACCCCGCTGTTCGAGGCCATCCCGGAGGAAATGACCGACGAGGAGTGGGAGTTGTCCCGCTCCACCCCCGGAGCGCGCTTCGATGCGCCGGCATCGGCCCCCGCGGCGGCTGATCAAAGTGCCGGCGTTATCGATGGCAAAGCCCTGCGGTTTTTTACCGAGTCCATTGCCGACAAGGACAAGCCGGTGCTGTTATTTGCGCTGGAGTGGTGCGAGTTTTGCTGGTCGGTTAAAAAACTGTTCGAACGATGCGGTATAAGCTATCGCAGTATCGACCTCGACTCGGTCGCCTACCAGGAAAATGATTTCGGCGGCGAGATACGCAAGGCGCTCAACGCCCATACCGATTGTATTACCATCCCCCAGGTGTTTGTCGGTGGCGAGTTTGTCGGCGGCTGTAGCGAGACCTTCGATGAGTTCAAGGCGGGGAGCTTGCAGCGCCGGCTACAGGCATCAACGGTGAATTTTGCGCAAGATGTCGATATCGACCCCTATGACTTATTGCCGAAATGGCTGCAACCCCGTTAATCAGCGAGATCAGGAGAAAATAAAATGATTGGATACGTGACCATAGGTACGAGGGATATGGAAAAGGCGAAGGCGTTTTACGCCGAGCTACTGGCGGACCTGGGCGCGTCGGTGCTTATGGATATCGGCCGGATCGCGTTTATCGGCACGGCCATGGACCAGCCGATGCTGTCGGTGTGTATTCCCTATGACGAAAATGACCCGCAGCCGGGAAACGGCAATATGATAGCGATCAATCCCGGTTCGAAGGAGGCGGTCGACAAGCTGTATGCGAAGGCGCTGGATCTCGGCGCGACCAGTGAGGGCGAGCCCGGGCAGCGTATCGAGGATATCTTCTACGGGGCGTATATACGTGACCTGGACGGCAATAAGATAGCGTTTTACCAGTTTGCCTAGTGCCGGCTTATCACTGGTGCGGGGTGATCAATAACCGACCGCGGATTGCAAAAATATCTGGTAGGAGAGAAAGCCGCCGACGACACTGACGAGAAGAACGCCGCCATCGGAGAGCCCGGTGCTGAGATCGATTAGAAAGCTGCTGTTTCGCTCGGGTTTCATGGTTCACTCCTGTGTCCAGAAACCCTACGTTAGTGATTTGCCTCGCGAGTGTTAAGTGCGATTTTGGCACCGAAAATGTGAAATTTGTCTACTTTCCGTTGCCCCTCCCGGTACCCCCGCGGGCTTAGCGATTGGTCTGGCGCAGCACTCGCTGCTTCTCGCGGTTCCAGTCGCGGTTTTTTTCGTCCTCGCGCTTGTCGTGTTTTTCCTTGCCCTTGGCCAGGGCAATCTCGACCTTGACCAGGTGGCTCTTCCAGTACATGGCGGTACAGACGCAGGTAAAACCTTTTTGTTGGGTGGCGTCGATCAGCTTGTCGATCTCCCGGCGCTTGAGTAGCAGTTTCCGTGTGCGCGTGGGGTCGGGGTGGACGTGGGTGGAAGCGGTCTGTAGCGGCGAGATTTGCGCCCCGAGCAGGAAGGCCTCGTCATTCTTGAAAAAAACATAGCTCTCGGTGATCTGGGCCTTGCCGGCGCGCAGCGCTTTGACCTCCCAGCCCTGCAGGGCAATTCCCGCCTCGAAGCGATCCTCGAGATGGTAGTCGTGGCGCGCTTTCTTGTTGCGCGCGATAGTGTTGTCGGGTTTGCCCGGTTTCTTTTTGCCCATGGCCGCGCATTATAGAGCGTATAAAACTAATTTGGAGTTTTATACGACCGGAGATGGTATTTTCCATGGCACTCGGTGCAAAATAGCGGCACGCGACAAAGTCATTCATCGGATTGAATCTACGCTTCATGCCCACACCGAAGCAGTCTCCCCAGGGAAACTGGAACAGCAGTTGGACTTTTGTCATGGTTGCCACCGGCGTCGTCGTCGGCTTCGGCAATTTCTGGCGCCTGCCGATACTGGCGGGCGATCAGGGCGGTGGCGCTTTCTGGCTAATCTACTTCCTGGCAATGATATTTGTCGGCATTCCGCTTATCGTGGCGATGCTGTTCGTCGGTGTTCAAGGGCGCAGCAACCCGGTGACGGCCCTTGGGGAGGCGGCCAGGGTGCACGATTTGTCTCCCCTCTGGCAGGGGATTGCCTGGCTGGCATTTCTGGCGGCGTTCTGCCTGATCCCGCTCAATGCGGTGGTCGGTGGCTGGTCCCTGGCGTTTATGAGCTACGCCGGGACCGGCAAGCTGATGGAGCAGGAGGTCACGACCATGGCGCCGATATTCAGCGGTCTGGTCAGTGATATCAGGGCCAACGTATTCTGGTCCGGCATAATGATGGGCCTGGCGACGGCGATGTCAGCGGCTCGACTGCGCTATGGCCTTGGGCTGGCGGGTCGACTGCTGGTGCCGCTGGCGTTTGCCCTGCTGGTGGTGGTCGCCTGGGTGTTTCGCCACTTCGGCGATATGGATTACACCATGTACTACCTGTTCGTGAGTCACTGGGACCAGGTCACCTCCCAGACCCTGGTCAGCGCGGTGAGCCAGGTATTTTTTACCCTGACCCTGGGCGCCGGCGTGTTTATGGCGATGGGGGCGTATCTGCCCAATAGGCGGGAGCTGTTGGTGGCGGCTACCGGAGTGGCTGTCGCCGATTCCTTCGCCGCCGTGCTGGCCGGTTATGTCCTGCTGCCGCTGGTGTTCTCCAGCAATATCGTGCCGGCGGGGGGTAGCGGTTTATTGTTCGTCAGCGTCCCCGTCGCCTTCGGCAATGTGCTCTATGGCGTGGAAATGACGGTGGCACTGTACCTCGCTGTCAGCCTGCTCGCCCTGATCTCGATCGCCGGCTTGATGGAGCCGATGGTGGCTTACCTGAGTGAAAAGCTGGGCCTGCATCGTGCGCTCGCGGCGTTGCTGACAGGGGGTTGCGCCTGGGTGGCGACCATCGCCGTCGCCGAGTATTTTTCCGCCGATGCGGTATTCGGCGTCCCGGATGATATCAACCTGATGGCGTGGCTCGGTGATGCCAGCGAAGTCCTGATGCCCCTGGTGGCCCTGCTCACGGTTATCTTTCTCGCCTGGGTGGTCGACCGGCGCTTTCTCACCGAGGAGCTCGACACCTATTCGCCGGTCCTGGTTCGATTCTGGCGTGCATTGCTGCGCTGGGTCGTGTTGCCGGCTATTTTGCTGGTGCTTGCGCTGCCGTTGTACGATAAAATAACCGCCCTGGGTTAGTTTTACCCAAAGGAGCGAAGCAGATCTATGGTGGATGAAACTGAAATCGGCGTGGAGGTCGTCTACGCCCTGCCGCAGTGGCAGAAAATAATCGCCCTGAAAGTGGTGCCGGGAACCACGGCTTTTGATGCGGCATGCCGCTCGGGTGTGCAGGATATGTTCCCCGATATCGATCTCGAAAACAGCGATATGGGCGTCTTCGGCAAGGTTATCAAGCCGCGGGATTACCAATTGCAGGAGGGGGATCGGGTAGAAATATACCGTCCTCTCATCGCGGATCCGAAAGAAGTGCGCAAGAAGCGCGCCGCCGCCAAAGCGAGCAAGACGGCGTAGGGTTAGTCTCCTTCATCCACGGTGAGATCACCCTCGAAATCGCCGCTGAAGGATACCAGCCTGTCCTGTTCGTCGAACAACACTACCAGCCTTTCCTCTTCCCGGGGCTCGCCGCCGGGCTGGAAGCTGTAGAGATAGTCCCAGCGCCCTTGGTCGAAGGTATCCTGGATAAGCGGCGTGCCCATGATAAAGCGCACTTGCCGTTTGGTCATGCCCGGGCGCAGCTGGTTGACCATCTCTTCAGTGATCACATTGCCCTGTTCGATATCGATCAGGTAGACACCGGGAAACTCCGCACAAGCCGCCAGCGAGGCGCAGACAAACAGCGCTAAAATTTTTTGCATCTGGTAACCACTTACAGTATCTTGCTTTTGCACTTCATGATAACCCAGTTCATTCGTAACTGCGAAGAGTCAAAGACAGGATATGCGGACAGAAAATCAGGAACTGCGTAAAGTGGGCCTGAAGGTCACCTTGCCGCGGGTAAAAATTCTGCAGATATTGGAGGCGGTCGAGGGCGACCAGCACCATATGAGCGCGGAGGAAGTCTACCGTGCCCTGCTCGACCAGGACGAGGATGTCGGCCTGGCCACTGTCTACCGCGTGTTGACCCAGTTTGAAACCGCTGGGCTGGTGGTGCGCCATAATTTCGAAGGGGGTCACTCGGTATTCGAGCTGGCGACCGAAAACCACCATGACCATATGGTCTGTATGGATACCGGCGAGGTGGTCGAGTTTTATGACGAAATCATCGAGAATCGGCAGCGCGAAATTGCCCGCTCCCATGGCTACGAGCTCATCGATCACAGCCTTGTACTCTACGTGCGCAGTAAAAAATAAGCCCTAGTGTCGTGTTGCCAGCATCGCCCGGGCGTGGGCGCGGGTTTGCTCGGTAATGGCGATTCCCCCTAGCATACGGGCAATTTCCGCGACCTTGTCGTCCTGTTGCAGGCGCAGCACCTCGGTGCTGGCGTGTTTATTGTGCACCTGTTTGGCGACCACGAAGTGGTGGTGTCCCTGGCAGGCAACCTGGGGCAGGTGGGTGACACAGAGCACCTGGCAGTGTTGGCCGAGTTGGCGCAGCAGATTGCCCACGACCTCGGCCACACCGCCCCCGATGCCGGCATCGACCTCATCGAATACCAGGGTGGGTCGGTGGTCGGTGCGGGTGGCGGCGACCTGTATCGCCAGGCCGATGCGGGACAGTTCGCCCCCCGAGGCGAC
>JAUXCW010000383.1 GCA_030618705.1 Gammaproteobacteria bacterium
ATCGGCTACAACCACCGCAGCAAGCCGTGCTTGCTCAAGCAGGTACTGGGTGACGCCGACCGCACGGCGCCGATCGACACCGCCACCTTCTTCCGGCAAGCACCAGAGTTGCTGTTCGAGCTCGTCGATGACAACACCCTGCTGGTCGATGAAATCCTGCAGGCGTGGCGCACAGCCGATGGCGGCACGCTCTACCGGGGGCTTGCCCCCCACCTGCAGGTATTCCGGCTCGACGATGGGATGCCGCTGATAAACTCCGGTGTCATCGGCGTTACCCGCGGGCACGAACAACTGCTGGACGACACCATCGCCCTGATCGACAAGCTCTACCTGCCCTCGGGCAAGACCTTCACCATCGAGCAGATCGCCCTTGGAATATGCGCCTGGAACAACTATCCCCTGCGGGAACAAGGCGAAGTCCTGAAGCATTACTGGAGCCGCAAGCAATTGTTTCGCGGAAAAATCGACGCTTATCTCGCCATGCACCACGACGAACTGCTGGGGGAAAACGCCCGTGCCGACCTCGAGCTGGTTAGCCCGGAACACCCGAAACCCGGGCTGCTGTCCCGCCTCGGCTACAAGTCACGCTTACTTCGCTTTCCCGAACAGCACCGGCACTTTTTACTGGAGTTGCTCTACGGCGCTCACCCCTACGAGAACAAGTTCGACCGCGCCAGCCGCGAGGCGTGGTGGGACAAAGCCATCACCAACTGGCAGGAAAAATACGGCGGCGACGATGAGCGCCTGTCACAGCTCATGGCCTCGGGCGCCCTGGAGAAAGCACTGGGGAAAAACTACCCCGCATTCCAGGACTTTGTCCGATGTCGGCAGTCTCCCCCGGGCTGACCGGGAGTGCCCGGCCTACTTATTGCGACCGAGCTGTTCGTGACTCTCTACCCAATCGCTCTTGCGGGTTTCACCGTCAATCCTGGACGCGGCGCCCAGTGACAATTCGCCGGCAACGGTCAGGGCCGCGGCAATCTCCACCAGCTTGAGGGCTTTTCCCGGCCCGTAACAATCCATGATTTCGAGGCATTCTCGCTGGGTAGCCAGGGCAGTGCCGCCACCGTAGGTCGCCATGATCAGCGCGGGAAAGGTGATCGAATAATAATAATCACCCCCGCGGGTGACGTAATTATAGGTACTGCACTGATGTGACTCGGCGATATTGGCTATGTCCTGCCCGGTGGCCAGATAGAGGGCGGCCAGGCCGTTGGCGGGGTGCGCCGCATTGTTGGACGAGCCGCTGAGGAAAGCGCTGACGTTACTGATCCCCTGGCCATAGTGCATCTGCTTCGGCGAGATACGCAGGTTCTCGTACATCACATCCGCCGGTATGGTAATTTCCGCCGTCACCCGCCGCCCCCGCCCCTTGAGAGAGTTGACGAAAGAGGCTTTCTTCTCGGTATCGAAGTTACCCGACAACATGTAGTGGCGCATGGTCTTGTACTGCTCCCTGATCCACTCACAGGCAAAGAAGGTGGCCTTGCTGGTCATATTCTGCCCGGCGGCATCACCGGTGGTGTAATTAAAGCGGGTGAACACCATATTGTGGGCAAGATAATGCTCGATATCCGTCAACACACCGATCGACGTCGTCGACTCGGCCACCTCTTTGATGCGGCTGAAATTCTCCGTCAACCACTGGCCGAAGTCCCGCCCCTCGCGAGCATTCCTGAACACGAATACCGGGGCTCGCTGCATCGCCTCACCGGCAACGGTAGTAATGACTCCACCGGATTCGCGAATCACCTTCATGCCGCGGTTATAACTCGCCAGCATCGTGCCCTCCACCGTGGCCATCGGCACGTAGAAGTCGCCCACTGCATATTCGCCGTTGACCAGCAGCGGGCCGGCGAGGCCGATCGGCACCTGGGCCACACCAAACAGGCTTTCAATATTGCCCGAGGCGGTTTCGGGGTCGAAGGAAAACTGCCGCGTGTGCTTCAGGTTTGCAGGGGTATTTTCCTGAATAAACGCTTGCCGTTGCGCAATGATCTCGGCACTGTAGTCGTTCTCGGCGGAACGCGGGACTTTCACGCTCATGGCAACTCCCTTTTTTGTCTTGGACAGTCTGTTGGACAGGAGAAAGTAGAAGCCGCAGGCTACGCCAAGCTCCAGGCCCGGTCAATGCGCGGGGTGATGGGATACCTGGAACAGCAAACCCGGTTATCGGGCAAACAGGACGAAGCAGCGACTGTCGAGCCAATTTTATTGAAACGACGTGAGGGAACTATGGGAAGTCTTACCGTCCACGTGGAAAATCATATAGCCGTTGTCACCCTGGACAGAGAACCGGTCAACGCGCTGGTAAAGAGCAGCTATCTCGAGCTCCAGCAGACCTTTGACGAACTCGGGGAAATGGAAGGTGTTCGTGTCGTGGTAATAAAGGCCAATGGACGCTTTTTTTGTCCGGGGAACGATGTCAGCGAATTCAGCCAACTAACGACAGAGGCCGAAGCTGCGGCGTATGCGCAGATTGTGAGTGACGGTATTTCAGCAGTATACAATTGTAAAATCCCGGTCATCGCAGCCGTACACGGGCACGCCCTGGGCGCCGGGATGGCAATAGCCGCCTGTGCGGATATTGTCGTCGCATCAGACCAGGCGCTGTTCGGGATTCCGGAAATCAAGGTTGGGGTCATCGGCGCCTCAGGCTTCCTGGCGCTGCTGGT
>JAUXCW010000206.1 GCA_030618705.1 Gammaproteobacteria bacterium
GTGCGGAGGTTTGCATGGCAGTTCCTCACTCAAGTCGGGCCGGCGGGACACGCCAACCACCACTTATCTTATTGGATTTTTGCCCATCTTAGCACGACTTGTTTTGAAGAGCCCGGCACTACCAGGGGGGTTTTACTCTTCATGTAGTTGTTTAAGGATATCAGCAAGCCTGTCCTCGTCCTGCAGCAAGGCTTTCGGGAGATCCAGCAACACCGAGCTATAGGATCCTGCCGCACGCGCCTTGAGTGCAGCCGGAAATTCATCGTAAGTGCCCACGATAGCCCACTCCTCCAGCATGTCGTCCGTGATCTGCCCGGGCAATTCAGTCCACTTACCCTGCACTGACAGTTCATGGAGTTTGCTGCCCAGGTCATCCCAGCCATGGTGTTTGAGTACCGACTGATAGGTGCGTGTGGAGGCGTAGAAGGATATGTGCTGCTTGAGCGCTTCCCTGGCTTTGCCTACGCCCTCCTCGTCGGCACCGAGCGCCAGAAATGGTGAACCAACAATATCTATATCCGCCAGCTTGCGCCCCGCTTTTTTGGCTCCCTGCTCAATCGCCGGTGTCAGCACATCCCGGGAATAGGCAAAGGTGGCTATCGGGTGGGCTCGCAGGCCGGCGCATAGTTCGCCGCACAGCTTTGCGTTATAGGTATTCACCGCCGCGATGTAGATCGGCACATCCGGATACTCAATCGGGCCGGGATTGAAAAACGGCGACATCATCGTGTACTGGTAATGCTCGCCCTCAAAATAAGTGGGCTGGTCGGGGTTCTGGAATGTCCTGAACATCGACTGCATACATTGGATATACTCGCGTAAACGTGGCCCGGGGGCACCCGTCCAGGGCGTGGCATAGCGGCGTTGAATATGCCCCTTCACCTGGGTTCCCAGGCCCAGCTGAAAACGCCCGCCAGACAAGTGTTGTAAATCCCAGGCAACCTGGGCTGTCGCCATCGGGCTGCGGGGGAAAGCCACGGCCACATTCGTACCAATACGAATACGGCTGGTGTGCTCCGCCACAATACCCAGGGGCAAAAAAGGATCATGCCCCGCCTCCGGCGTGTTCACCACATCGAAGCCCAGGCGCTCGGCCCTGCGCCCTGCCTCCGCTATTGACGCCAGGCTTTGTGCGTCCTGCCCCCGACCCGCATACTGGTCGGTTTCCGGACCCAAAATAACACTCTCCACTTTTAGGGACATTGTCTTCCTCACCGGCACTCGGCATTAAAAAGTTAGCATAGAAAATTCCGCAAAAAATCATTCTAATCGCAGCAGCAGATCAAATCCGGACTTCAACAGCGCATTTTCGGTCATTATCCATGGCCATCGTGAGCTCGAAGCGTGTCTTCAAGGGGGATTCAGCTTCAACTTTATCGTGTTTAACGGATGGAAAGCCGATGGAAGTCTGGTAGCATTCTGTTACGGTGAAATGCTCTTTTGAGTTTGTTTCGATACCCTTGTTTTTCAAGACTATTCCGCCCATTCATCATCCCTTTTACAAAATTTTCGGGCCAGCCGACACGGAGAAAATGTATGAGTAAAGAAGACAATATGATTCTGTTTCGCGTCGAAGACAACGTGGGCATTATCACCCTAAACAGGCCTGACAAGCTCAATGCGGTCAGCTGGGAATTGGCCGAAGAGCTGTCACAGTTGTTGTTGTCACTGCGGTATAACGATGATGTGCGGACCATATTGCTGCACGGCGCCGGTCGGGCATTCTGCGCAGGTGGCGATGTCGATTTTATATCCGGTGACAGCGACCGCCCCATGCCCGGCACTTCTGACGCCTCCCGGCCGATTCCCCGCTCCCAGCGTAAAACTCCCGGAGGGCCGTTCTTCGAGGTGGTGCGCCAGCTGATTCAGGTGGACAAGCCGGTGATTGCAGCCATACATGGCGCGGCGGTGGGCGCGGGCCTGGCCTACTCATTGGCATGCGATCGGCGCTTCGGTGACACCACAACCAAAATGGCGGCGATTTTTACCAAAATCGGGGTGGCGCCGGATTGCGGTATGTCTTATTTCCTGCCCAAGGTGGTTGGCCTGTCTAACGCACTGATGATGGTGGAAACAGCGCAGATATTCAAAGCCGAACAGTGCGCGGAGCTGGGACTACTGGACGAACTGGTAGAAGAGGGTAAGGCCTATGAGGAGGCGCTGGCCTATGCCAAATCCCTGGCCGGGCGTGCCAGCGTTGCCGTGGATATGGCGCGTCGCCTGATTCATATGTCTGCCCAGGGCGCGACACTGGAGGAAATCCTCGACTACGAGGGCATAGCCGGCGTGGTGGTGGCCTCCAGCAACGATGCGCGTGAAGGGACGACGGCATTCCTGGAGAAGAGAAAACCCGAGTACAAGGGCAACTAGCCCCAATGCCCGGCCATCCCCGGGGACGCCATCAGCGCCCGGGGGCACGCAAGTATTTTACCACATCCAACAGTTTGTCCTGACTCTCGCGAATTTCCAGCCTGGCGATAGTCTGCAGGTGCACTTCATCCGGACCATCGGCAAAGCGCAGCACGCGACCCGCGGTATACAGATCCGCCAATGGCGTATCCGGGCTCACACCCATGGCACCAAATACCTGCATGGCGCGATCGGCAATGGTGGTCAACAGTGTCGGGGCGATAACCTTGATCATTGATATTTCCCTGCGCGCACCCCTGGCGCCCACCTGGTCGATCATGGATGCCGACTTCAAAACCAACAGGCGTGCCTGTTCGATTTCGATACGCGAGCGGGCAATCCACTCCGAAATACTGCCGTGCTTGTACAGGTACTTACCGAAGGTCTTGCGCTCCTGGGAGCGCGCCACCATCAGTTCCAGGCACACTTCAGACATGCCGATGGCGCGCATGCAGTGATGGATACGGCCGGGACCAAGGCGCGCCTGTGCAATCATGAAACCGTCGCCCTCGTTGGCGATAAGATTACTGGCCGGCACCCGGACGTCACGGTAGAGGACCTCGGAGTGACCTTCCGGCGCGTGATGGTTGATGGTGGTGATATTGCGCACCAGCTCCACTCCCGGGGTATCCATGGGCACCAGGATCATCGACTGCTGCCGGTGCGTATCGGCATCGAAGTCGGTCTTGCCCATTACGATGAATATCTTACAGTTGGGATGATGGGCGTTGGTAATAAACCACTTGCGGCCATTGATGACATAGTCATCCCCATCGCGCGTGATGGAGGTCTGGATGTTGGTGGCGTCCGACGAGGCCACATCCGGTTCCGTCATGGCGAAGGCGGAGCGGATCTCGCCATTGAGCAAGGGTTTCAGCCACTGATCCTTCTGCGCCTCGGAACCGAACATGTGTAACACTTCCATATTGCCGGTATCCGGCGCACTGCAATTGAACACCTCGGAAGACCAGGGAATCCTGCCCATGATCTCCGCCAGGGGCGCGTATTCCAGGTTGGTCAGGCGCGTACCCGGTTCGTCATCGCCCAAGTGGGGCAAAAACAAATTCCACAAACCCTCTGCTTTCGCAAGGCTTTTCAGCTCTCCCATAAACGAGACGGGAAAGACGCCGCTGTGGATCTCCTCACTCCACTGGCCGATGCGCGGCACAATGTGGTCATCCATAAAGTTGCGTAGTTGGGCGCGTAGTTGTTCGGTTTTTTCACTGTAGGCAAAGTCCATGATTTCTCTCCGCTAATTTTTCTGGGGGGCCTGAGGACATGGCGTTTAGTAAAAAGTAAGAGCCATTAACCCTATGCCGGGAAATTCACCAGAGCACTCTCTAATAGACGCCGTGTCAGGCCGTGGCCTGCTTTTCCTCGAGATACTTTTCCCGCGCCTTGAGCTTGTGCAGCTTCTCACTGGCGTTGCGCGGCAGCGGGGTATCGGAGAACATAATGGTCTTCGGCACCTTGTAGCTGGCCAGGCGCTGCTTGAGAAAGTCGCGTAGTTCATCTTCATCCAGGCTCATACCCGGGCGGGGATAGACCATCATCACCATCTCTTCGCCCATGGCCTCATCGGGTTCGCCGAACACTACCACCTCGTGCACCTTGTCGAGCTCATAGGCGGCGTGTTCGATCTCGCCCGGGTAGATATTCTCGCCGCCGCGGATGACGATCTCCTTGATGCGCCCGGTGATATGCACGAAGCCCTCATCGTCGACCATGCCGACATCACCGGTTTTCAACCATCGGCCATCGACAAAGGTCTGCGCGTTTGCCTCGGGCTTTTCCCAGTAGCCCGGGGTAACACACACGCCGTAAAACTCGATTTCCCCCGGCACACCCTGGGGCAGGATATTACCTTCCGGGTCGACGCTGCGCATCTGCATTATGGGCGACACGATACCGGAGGCCTCCGGCTTCAGGTCAAAAATAACGCCGCTCATGGTGGAACCCACGGCCACGGTTTCGGTCATGCCGTATCCCGCCGAGCGGCTGGGCTTGCCGGTTTTTTCCTGGATCAATTCCGGTAGCCCGGCCGGCGTCGCCGCGCCCGCGGCCGATACGCGAATCAGCGAGCTGGTATCGTAATCGTCGAAATTCGGCTGGCTCAAAAAATCCTGGATAATCGCCGGCACGCTGGCCAGGCTGGTCACCTTTTCACGCTGGATCAACTCCAGCGCCTTGATGCTGTCCCACTTGTACATCATTACCACTTTCTGGCCGGTGGACAGCGGCAGGTAGAAACCACTCAAAAGGCCGGTGGCATGAAACAGCGGAACCGTCAGCAAGGGCGTCTCACGCTCGGCACCCCCTTTGAATTTCCGGGGACCTTCCAGGCCCATGACCAGAAAGCCGAGCCACATCATATTGAACAGAGACTGGGCAATCGCCATATGGTGATGAACAACACCCTTGGGGAAGCCGGTACTACCGGAGGTATACAGAATCACGCAATGGTCTTCGGGACTGGCGTCTACCACCTGATAGGGCTTTCCCTCACCGGCCGCCACAACCTGCTCAAAACGTGCAACACCCTCCGCCAGATCGGCATCGGCGTCTGCGGCGGCTACGATCACTTTGACGCCCAGGTTCGCATCCTGGATCAACTTGTAGCGGCTGGGATCACAAATAAGCAGGCTCGAGCCGCTGTCAGTGATCGCGTATTGCAACTCTTCGCTTTTCCCCCAGCTGTTAACCGGTACTACCACTGCACCGATCAAGGTGGCGGCGGTATAGCTGATGGACCACTCGGGACAGTTGCGCATGGCGATAGCGACCCTGTCGCCCTTGCCGATACCGAAGTCGTTTTGCAGGCTGGCGGCCATGGCATCGACCACGGCATAAAAGCGGTCATAGGTATAGCGCTCGTCCTCATAAACGATGAATTCGATATCGCCGTGGTTGCGCGCATTCTGCAGTATGTCGATCACGGTTTTGGGAGCGTGCTTGTAAGCCTTATAGGTATAGCCATCGAGTTCCACGTCCTCGATTTCGAAAAACTCTCCTTCGCCAAACGATTCCATGCGTTTAGCCTGCACATCAGCCGCTGTAATTGCCATTTCACTCTCCCGATTGAATACCAGTTATTCGATAACACCGCTTATTTTATATCCGGTCGCAGCGTATATGCCAATTTCATCGCACAACTTCATTGCACACCTTCATCCCACAACGCGACGCCGGGCGCCCTGTAACTCAGGACTGCTTGCTAAAATCCGCTGGGCGCTTTTCCAGAAAGGCGGTAATCGCCTCGATATTTTCCGGCGAGCCGGCCTGTCTGTCCATACCGGCCTGCTCCGCCACAAACGCCGCATCGATAGCCTCGCGGTGTACCAGCTTCATACAGCGTTTGGTTTCACGCAGTGAGTTCACCGGCCACCGGGCGATCTCCCGCGCCTTGTCCATCGCTTGTTGCAATAAGCTCTCATCACGGTAGACACGGGTCGCAATGCCCGTTTCCAGGGCCCTGCCGGCATCGATCCACTCGGCGGTATACATTAACTCGGCCGCCCGGCGGGCGCCGATATTCGCTTGCAGCAAATAACTCGAGGCAAATTCCGGCACCAGCCCCAGGCTGACAAAGGGCAGGCGCATACGCAGGCTTTCCCCGACATAGACGATATCGGCGTGGAACAGGATAGTGGCGCCACCGCCCACGGCGATACCCCTGGCCGCGCCGATCATCGGCTTTTCAAATGCCGCCAGGGCGCGGGCGCAGGCTTCATAGGGGTGCTCGCCCTCGGTTTCGCCAAAATCAGACAGGTCGACGCCGGCTGAAAAATCCACCCCCGCGCCGGTCAACACCAGCACCCGGACATGGTCATTTTCCTGTGCATGCTCCAGAGCCTGTCGCAGCTCTACCCACAGGGCGTTATTGATGGCGTTCTTCTTTTGAGGACGATTCAAGGTCAACAGCAACAC
>JAUXCW010000079.1 GCA_030618705.1 Gammaproteobacteria bacterium
AGAAAACCCAAAGCCAAAGCTAAACCCAAACCCAAACCCAAGGCGAAATCTAAACCCAAAGCTAAGGCGAAAGCTAAACCCAAAGCGAAAGCTAAGACGAAGGCTAAGACGAAGGCTAAGACGAAAGCTAAAGCTAAACCCAAAGCTAAAGCCAAGACGAAAGTTAAAGTGGCAGGGTGAGAGGTAGCTTGCCGCCCTCAGGAATCACGTCATCCCGGCAGTCTTCAGGCCGGGATCCATTCACGTAAACCCTGGATTCCAGCCCAAAGGACCGCTGGAATGACGGGCGAGAACCTGGGACGTAATGGGGACGCAACCCTGGTAATGGGGACGCAACCCTTTTCCACGTAATGGGGACGCAACCCTTTTTCGGCTTGAACTTTGCTGATTTCGGGGTATCCTGATTAGAGAGTAACCGTCGGGTTTGTCCGTTTCTGTGAAAAAGCTAAACCACATTTTGATCGCGCTCGCGCTATTGGCCATGATGGGCCAATCGGTGTCTGCCGCTATTCTGCCCTGTGATATGGGCAGTATGGGCCCAATGTCGGCGTCAGATATGGGCGCCATGGACCATGCCGATTCGTTCTCGAACCTCGATAGTACCCAGTCTGACTGCTGCGATTCCAGTAGTGGCGACTGTTCAATGGGCGGCTGTGCCGCTGTTTCAATTGCCGCGGAATGCCGGTCTATGGCAGAGCAGCGGTTTACTTCCCGAAAATTCGATCTCTATTCCCTCGCGGTGGCCAATCCGTTTTCGGCCTCTCCCTACCGCCCGCCGATATCCCGCTAAAATAGGATAAGTCCGTCTGATATTTGGCTGGAACGCCAGATCCGGACATGTTTAGCGGGAGTTGAAGCAGTTCAATGCATTGACTCCCTGGAATTACCGGGAGGCTATCGCGTGAAAGTGTATTTGATTTGTGGCATTTTGGTCTCACTCGGCGCCTCTGTGCATGCCGAGGTCGTCCTGACCCTGGGCAAGGCCGTCGAGTTGGCGCAATACAATGACCCCTGGTTGGTGGGTAGCCAGCAGTCGCAAGAGGCCGTGGAATCCCAGGCGGTGGCGGCCGGTGCCTTGCCGGACCCGAAAATGTCCGTGGCCGTGGTAAATCTTCCCACCGATACCTTCGACTTCGACCAGGAGGCCATGACCCAGTTTAAAGTGGGTGTCAGCCAGATGTTTCCACGGGGGGATAGCCGTGCGTTGCAGCGCAAGAAGCTGCAGTTGACGAGCACGCAATTTCCCTATCAGCGTGAAAACAGAAAGGCGAGCGTCGCGGTTGCCGTCAGCCAATTGTGGCTCGATGTATTCAAGGCCCAGGAGAGCATCGACCTGATCGAAAAGGATCGGGCGTTGTTTGAGCAGCTCGCCGACGTCGCCCAACTCAGTTATTCCTCGGCGCTGGGTCGTAGCCGGCAACAGGACGTTGTGCGCGCGCAACTGGAGTTGACCCGCCTTGAAGATCGGCTGGCGGTGCTGCGGCAAGGGCAGGAGGTTGCCCAGAAACGACTGGCCGAATGGCTCAGCGACCAGTTTACTGGCGGCTATGACGTAGGCCGCGATCCCATGCTGAATATGGCGTCTTACCGCGTGGATTCGAAATTGCCCGAACTTGCGCTGTTGGATTCGGAGCTGGCGGGGTCGCTTGTATCAAGCTCCCCGCAACAACTGGCGCGGCGTTTTTCCAGGCACCCGTCAGTTCTGGCAATCGATAGTCGCATCGAGGCCAGCGGTGCCGACATCGAACTTACCGAGCAGAAGTACAAGCCGGAGTGGGGTGTCAATATGAGTTACGGCTACCGTGATAGCGACCCCACGGGTATCGAACGGGCTGATTTTTTGTCCGTTGGCGTGACCTTCGATATGCCCCTGTTTACCACCAATCGCCAGGACCGCGAATACCAGGCTTCTGTGGCCAGGTCGGAAGCGGTGAAGACAGAAAAGTGGATGCTCCTGCGCAAGATGATTGCTGCCTATGGGGTGACCCAGGCGCAGTTGAATCGCCTCGATGAGCGTCGCCAGTTGTACCACGAGTTGTTGCTGCCGCAAATGGAAGAGCAGGCGGAAGCCTCGCTCATGGCCTATACCAACGACGACGGTGATTTTGCCGAGGTCATGCGTGCCCGTATTGCGCTGATGAATGCCGAGATCGATGACCTGGGTATTGCTGTCGATCGCCAGAAAGCGATTGCGCAGTTGAATTATTTCCTCACCGCGAGTGTCGATAGCCGTGCCCACGATGCAGAAGGAGACCAGGAGTGAACAAGCTGACAGTAAGCCTGCTAATACTACTCGCCGGTGTGGCCCTGGGCGCGGCGCTGATGTTCTTCGCTTATCCCGGTGACCTGGGCTCCGGCAGTGGGGATTCCGCCGGCAGCGGTGATGCAGGCGAACAAGCGCCGCTTTACTGGGTCGCGCCGATGGACCCCGACTACCAGCGCGACAAGCCGGGCAAATCACCGATGGGAATGGATTTGATCCCGGTCTACGCGGATAAGGGTTCCGATGAGGGCGCGGGGCCGGGAACCGTGCGTATTTCGCCGGATGTGATCAATAATCTTGGCGTCCGCACCGCAAAGGTGGTGCGTGCGCCCCTTCACAACAAAATCAAAACCGTCGGCTATGTCCAATACGATGAGGACAGGTTGGTGCACATCCATGCCCGTGTCGAGGGTTGGGTAGAAACGCTCTATGTAAAGGCCTCCGGAGACACGGTAGTAAAGGGCAAGCCGCTCTACGCGCTCTACGCTCCCGCACTGGTGAATGCGCAGGAAGAACTGGTGCTGGCACTGAATCGCGGCAATTCGCGGCTGACCCGGGCGGCGGAGGAGCGCCTGCGCGCACTACAGTTGCCCGAGCGGCTGATTCGCGAACTGAAAAAAACTAAAAAGGTCAAACAAACGGTCACCTTCTACGCGCCGATCAGCGGCGTGGTGGACAAGCTCAGCATTCGCCCCGGTTTTTTTGTCAAGCCGGATAAAACCCTGATGGTCATCGGTTCACTGGATGAGGTCTGGGTTGAAGCCGAGGTGTTCGAGCGACAGGCGCCATTAGTGCGTGCGGGTATGCCGGTCACGATGAGCTTGAACTACCTGCCGGGGAAAACCTGGCAGGGCAAGGTCGACTATGTCTATCCCACGCTGGACCCTGAAACCCGAACGGTGAAAGTCCGTTTGCGCTTTGCAAATATCGACGGCGCATTGAAGCCGAATATGTTCGCCCAGGTTGTGATCCATGTCGAGAGTGTGGAAACCAGTTTGCTGGTGCCACGGGAAGCGCTGATTCGTACGGGTAATTCGGCGCGTGTCGTGCTGGTGGTGGGTGATGGGCGTTTCAAGGCGGTCGACGTCGTGGTGGGCAACTTCGATGAGCAATATGCCGAGATATTGCAAGGGGTAGAGGAGGGCGATGGCGTCGTGACCTCGGCGCAGTTTTTGATCGATTCCGAATCCAGCAAGTCGTCGGATTTCAAGCGTATGAATCACGGCGACCAGGAGTAATCGGCATGATCGCATCGATAATTCACTGGTCGGTTCACAATCGCTTTTTTGTGCTGCTGGCGACTGCCATGCTGCTTGCCGGTGGTTTTTACTCGGTAGTGAAGACACCGGTAGATGCCCTGCCCGACTTGTCCGACGTACAGGTGATCATCAAAACCAGTTTCCCCGGCCAGGCGCCGCAAGTGGTGGAGGACCAGGTAACCTATCCCCTGACCACTGCCATGTTGTCGGTGCCCGGTGCGGTGACGGTGAGAGGCTTTTCCTTTTTCGGTGACTCCTATGTCTATGTGATCTTCGACGATAGTACCGATCTCTACTGGGCGCGCAGTCGCGTGCTGGAGTATCTCAGCCAGGTGGCCCCGAACTTGCCGCCCAGCGCCAAACCGCAACTGGGTCCCGACGCCACCGGTGTCGGTTGGGTGTATATCTATGCCCTGGTGGACAAAACAGGGCAGCACGATATCAGCCAGTTGCGCAGTCTCCAGGACTGGTACCTGAAATACGAGTTGCAGATGGTTCCCGGTGTGTCTGAGGTGGCGGCGGCCGGCGGCATGGTCAAGCAGTATCAAGTCAGGGTCGACCCGGACAAGCTGCGGGCTTTCGGCATACCGCTATCCGAAATACAGCAGGCAATCGTGCGCGGAAACCAGGAGGTCGGCGCCTCGGTTGTCGAAATGGCCGAGGCCGAGTACATGGTGCGCACATCCGGCTATATCCAGGGAATCGAGGATCTGGCCAATATCCCGCTGGGAGTCAATCAGGCGGGAACGCCGTTGCTGCTGAAGGATGTTGCCGATATTGGACTGGGTCCTCAAATGCGCCGCGGTATCGTTGAGCTCGACGGCGAAGGGGAGACCGTCGGCGGTGTCGTGGTTATGCGTTTCGGGGAAAACGCCCAGAACACCATCGACGGCGTCAAAGCAAAGCTGGAGGCGCTCAAATCCGGATTGCCCGAGGGTGTCGAAATCGTCACCGTCTATGATCGCTCGGCGCTGATCGAGCGGGCGGTCACCAATCTCTGGCACAAACTGCTGGAGGAATTTATCGTGGTGGCGCTGGTGTGCGTGATTTTTCTGTTCCACGTGCGTTCGTCCCTGGTCGCCATCATCAGTCTGCCGGTCGGCATACTGGCCGCCTTTATCGTCATGCATTTACAGGGGATCAACGCCAATATCATGTCCCTGGGCGGTATTGCCATCGCTATCGGTGCGATGATAGACGGTGCCATCGTCATGATTGAAAACATGCACAAGCACATGGAGCGGACGCCGCTGACGGAAGAAAACCGTTGGCAGATCGTCGCCAAATCCGCCGGCGAGGTGGGGCCCGCGCTGTTCTTCAGCCTGCTGATTATCACCGTCAGCTTTGTGCCGGTATTTACCCTCGAGGCACAGGAGGGGCGTATGTTCTCGCCACTGGCTTTTACCAAGACCTATGCGATGGCGGCATCGGCGGTACTGGCGATCACCCTGGTGCCGGTGTTGATGGGTTATTTTATTCGCGGAAAGATTCTGCCGGAGCACAAAAATCCGATCAACCGGGCGCTGGCCGCCGCCTATATCCCGGTTCTCAGGCGGGTTCTCGGCAGGCCAAAAACCACCTTGCTGCTGGCGCTGCTATTGCTGGTGCTGGGCTTCTGGCCGGTGAGCAAAATTGGCAGCGAATTTATCCCGCCACTGGACGAGGGAGATATCATGTACATGCCGACGACCTATCCGGGCATCTCTGTCGGCAAGGCGCGGGAATTGCTCCAGCAAACCGATAAATTGATCCGCACGTTTCCCGAGGTGAAAACGGTGTTCGGTAAGGTCGGTAGAGCCGAGACGGCGACGGACCCCGCGCCGCTGACCATGATCGAAACCTTTATCCAGCTGAAACCGAAAGACCAGTGGCGAGCCGGGTTAACGACGGAGACGTTGATCAAAGAGATGGATGCCGTGCTTCAGTTTCCGGGGGTGACCAACGCCTGGGTGATGCCGATCAAAACCCGTATCGATATGCTGGCAACGGGAATAAAAACCCCGGTGGGGATCAAGGTGGCGGGGCCGGAATTGCTTGAAATCCAGGCTATCGGGCTGCAGATTGAAAAGATCCTCAAGGATGTGCCGGGTACCGCCTCGGTATACTCCGAGCGGGTTGCCGGTGGTCGTTATATCGTGGTGGATATCCAGCGCGAAACGGCGGCCCGCTATGGGCTCAATATCGCGGATGTGCAGCAGGTGGTCGCCACCGCGATTGGCGGCATGAATGTGTCGCAAACCGTCGAGGGCCTGGAACGCTATCCGATCAACCTGCGCTACCCGCAGGACTACCGGGATTCTCCGGAGCAGTTGGCGCTGTTGCCGATCGTTACGCCCGGCGGGCAGCGGATCGCCCTTGCCGATGTCGCCAGGGTGACTATCGAGGATGGTCCGCCGGGTATCAAGAGTGAAAACGCCCGCCTCAACGGCTGGATATTCATCGATATCGAGGGTGTGGATGTCGGTACTTATGTCGAGCAGGCCATGGAAGTCGTCCGGCGTGATCTGGACATGCCCACCGGTTACTCGCTCAGCTGGTCGGGACAGTATGAATATATGCAGCGCGCCAGGGAAAAGCTGAGCTATGTGGTGCCGCTGACCCTGGCGATCATTATGATCCTGCTCTATATCAATTTTCGTAATGTGGTTGAGGTGGCCATCATCATGGGTACGCTGCCACTGGCGATGGTCGGCAGTGTCTGGCTGATGTATCTACACGAATTCAACTTTTCGGTGGCGGTCGGCGTGGGCTTTATCGCCCTGGCCGGGGTGGCCGTCGAAATTGGCGTCATCATGCTGGTCTATCTCAACCAGGCCTATGGGCAGCTGCTCGAAGAGTGTCGCCGCGAGAATATCCGGCCGGATATGGAATCGCTCAAAGCCGCCGTTCTCCACGGAGCCGGCATGCGCGTACGGCCGGTCATGATGACGGCCATGGCCATTATCGTCGGCCTGTTACCCATCTTATACGGTAGCGGTACGGGTTCCGAGGTGATGAGTCGAATCGCTGCACCGATGGTGGGCGGCATGGTGAGCGCACTGGTGTTGACGCTATTGGTGTTGCCAGCTGTCTACTACCTGTGGCGCAAACGCTCCATCTCATAAAGGGGACGCAACCCTTTTAGCGCTCATTCTCATAAAAGGGTTGCGTCCCGAATGGCACTGACTTAAGCAAAAATCACTGTCATTCCAGCGTTCTGTTGGCTGGAATCCAGGTTTTAAGGGCGTGGATCCCGGCCTGAAGACTGCCGGGATGACGTAATTCCCGGGGACTGGTTCGACAAGGGGCTTAAGTCAGCGCCATTGGGTTGCGTCCCCTTTTAGCGTGCTTACCGGGTCTTGAAGACAACGCGACGGTTGGCTTTTCGGCCCTCTTCAGTGGCATTGTCGGCAACCGGTTTGGAAGAGCCCAGGCCTTCGACCTGGAACCGCGACGCGTCGATGCCCTTCCCGGTCAGGTAGTCAACCGCGACTTGGGCCCGTTGCCGGGAGAGGTCAAGGTTGTAGGCCTCATCGCCGGAAGCGTCGGTATGGCCTTCCACCTGCAGTTTAACATCGGGGTATTGCTGCATCCGCGTCGCCACTTCGTCCAGCATAGTCTCGGCATCCGGGTTCAACTCGTTGGAGTCAAATTTGAAGTGAGCGCCGGTCAGCTTGACACCGCAACCCTGCTCGTTGATCAGGGCGCCTTCGATAGTGTTGGGGCATTGATCCACATCGTCATTGACGCCATCGCCGTCACTGTCACCAACCGGGGCCGCTACAGCCGCAGCTACCGGTGCTGCTACAGCCGCAGCTGCGGCGACCGGCGCGGCCTTGGATTTAGCGCCAAACCGGTAGCCGACATTGATCCGGTAAACCCAGGGATTGACATCCGCATCCACCTTCAGGTCACCTAACGCGGTATTGTTGATTTCCGCCTCGGTGGAAATTTGTGCGTACATGACCGACGCATTGATAATCCAGTTGTTGGAAAACACGTAGTCCAAGCCGATCATGGCAGCGGGTCCCCAGGAATTGGAGAGACTGAAGTCCTTGTCTTGCGCACCAGTGGCTGCCTTGAACGAGTCATCCAGTGTTTCATCATAGAACCAGGTAAAGTTCAGGCCGGCACCGATATAGGGCTGCCAGGGTGATTGGGCATGGCTGTGCCCCATGGGATAGTACTGAAGGGTGAGGGTTGGCGGTAGTTGCCGGGTCGTGCCGATGTCGCCGATACCCATGGCGGCCAAATCTCCCTTGGCCGAGATATCGTGTTCAAAGGGCGTTGCCGCCAACAGGTCCAGACCCAGAACAGAATTGAACATATACGTAGCAGAGATTCCCAAGGCCGAGGCGCTGCTGATCTCGAGCACGTCCTTGCCTGTGGCGTTGACGCCGTTGGCCTCCAATTCACCGGAATCTTCATTCGGCGCTACCTGAGCCCAACCAGCCCGCAGCAACCAGTTACCTTGTTCGTAGGCCATTGCCGGCATCGCAAGGCTACCCAATGTCGCCGCGGCAAGCGCGCTACCCAATGTGTTTTTCATCGAATTTTTCAAAGCTATCTCCCCCATAAAATACGTGTGGACATTGTCCCAATAGCCTGCTCGTGCGTCCATGACTTGCATCAAAAGCGAATCGAAACTCGCCTGGATTCGATGTGAAGTGGGCAATTATTGAACACGGGTGTAGACTGACGACGGACTCAAAAGCCAGGACAGCCAGGCGGAAGGAAATGACGAAAATGCATACCACACTGATTATTGAAGGCGCCAACTGCGCCAGCTGTGTGTCGAAAATCGAAACGGCTCTGACAAGGCTCGAGAGCGTTGACGAAGCCGCCATGAATCTTGCCCAGGGTACTGTCACGGTAAACGGCACCGCGTCTACAGAAACCTTGATACAGGCTGTTGATCTTGCCGGCTATCGCGCCCGCATCAGCGAGGCGAGTGACGAGGATTTATTGAGCGAAAAGGAAAAAGCCGACGAGGCCTACTACAAGCGCTTGATCCGGGAAATGACCATCGCCCTGTCCCTGGGTATTCCGCTGATGGTCTACGGCCTGTTTATCGGTGAGATGACGGTAGAGACAAATACCGAGCGCCTGGCCTGGTTGCTGGTCGGTTTGCTGACCCTGGGGATTATGGTTTATGCCGGCAAGCATTTTTATCTCGGCGCCTGGAAATCCCTGCTCAATCACAACGCCAATATGGACACATTGATCGCGCTCGGGACGGGAACTGCCTGGCTTTATTCCATGGTGGTGGTGTTTTTCCCCCACGCGCTGCCGGAAATGGCCAGGCATGTCTACTTCGAGGCCACCGCGATGATTATCGGTCTGATCAATCTCGGTCTCGCTCTGGAGGTAAAAGCCCGCGGGCGCACATCGGAGGCGATCAAGCGGTTGATCGGTTTACAGCCGAAAACGGCAAGAGTGATCCGGGACGGTGAGGATATCGATATCGAGATCGAACAGGTGGTATTGGATGATCTGGTTCGGATAAGACCGGGGGAGAAAATACCGGTAGATGGTGTGGTCAGGGAAGGGCATACCGCGGTGGACGAGTCGATGCTGACAGGCGAGCCGATGCCGGTGGAAAAAACCGCCGGGGATGAGGTGGTGGCGGGAACCATCAACAAGACTGGCTCCATTATTTTTGTGGCAAATCGGGTCGGCAAGGATACCGCACTCGCTCGCATTATCGATATGGTCAAGCGAGCCCAGAATTCCAAGCCGCCCATCGGCCGCCTGGCGGATGTCATCGCCGGTATTTTCGTTCCGGCGGTGATGATAATCGCCATTGTCAGTGCCCTGGTGTGGCTCAACTTTGGGCCAGAGCCCACGGTCGCCTTCGCGGTGGTGTCCGCTACCACCGTGCTTATTATCGCCTGCCCCTGCGCCCTCGGCCTGGCGACGCCAATGTCGGTCATGGTGGGCGTGGGTAAAGCCGCGGAAGCCGGTGTGCTCATACGCAGCGGCGAAGCGTTGCAGACAGCGTCAAAGATTACGGCGATGATCCTGGATAAAACCGGGACCATAACCCGGGGTCAGCCGAGAGTGACGGATATCCATCTTACCGGCGACCACGATGAAGAAAGGGTGCTGGGAATGGCGGCGGCATTGGAATCCGGGTCTGAGCACCCCCTCGCCGTTTCCATCGTCGAATCCGCCAATGAGCGCGGGGTCGCCGTTGAAAAGCTTGAGCAGTTCAAGGCTATCGCCGGCTATGGTGTAGAGGGTGTGGTGGCCGGGGGTTCGGTGTTATTCGGCAATGAAAAACTGATGCACGAGCGAAACATCGGCATCGATAAAGCGGTAAGCATTGCGCAAAACATGGCATCCGAGGCAAAAACACCGATGTATTTTGCGGTGGACGGAAAACTGGCCGCCATCATTGCGGTAGAAGATCCCGTCAAGGAGGATTCCATTGCCGCGATTCGGCGCTTGCAACACGATGGTATCCGCGTCGTTATGCTGACCGGTGATAACCGGGCCACGGCTAGCGCCGTTGCCGACAAAGTAGGAATCAGCGAGTTCTTTGCCGAGGTCCTGCCGGAGGACAAGGCGGACAAGGTGGCCGAGCTGCAAATGCAAGGAGAAGTCGTCGGCATGACTGGGGACGGCATCAATGATGCGCCGGCGCTGGCATTGGCCAATGTGGGTTTTGCCATCGGCACAGGTACGGATGTGGCCATCGAAAGTGCCGACGTCACCTTGATGCGTGGCTCCCTGCACGGCCTGGCCGATGCCATAGCGGTTAGCAGGGCGACCTTGCAAAACATCAAACAGAATTTGTTTGGCGCCTTTATCTACAATGTCGCCGGTATACCCATTGCGGCGGGTATTTTGTATCCGTTTTTTGGTCTGCTATTGAGCCCTGTTATCGCCGGGGCGGCGATGGCGTTTTCATCACTTACCGTGGTGACAAACGCCAACCGCCTTCGCTTTTTTAATCCCCAGGAGCACTAGGAAGATGATACTGGTCAATCTGGCAGGAGTGCTGTTAATCGCACTGATCGTCTGGTGGTTCTGGCTATACAAACCCGGGGAGGCCAGTGTCGCCGACAGTGCGCTGTTAATCACCGTTGCAGACGGCACCTACCAGCCGTCGCGGATAAAATTGCCGGAAAATCAGCCGGTAACGCTTACCTTCCTGCGCAAGGACCCGTCACCCTGTTCCGCGACCGTGCTTTTCCCCGCATTCGACATCAACGAAGAACTCCCTTTGAACGCCTCGAAAACCATCACGCTACCTGAAATGCAAAAAGGTGAATATGCGTTTAGTTGCCAGATGCAGATGTACCGTGGGACCTTGATCGTCGGGTGATCCTATTCACAGTGTTGGGGTCTCAGTCAGCTTGTTGTCGGTCGAAATTCGGCGCTGTTTAATGGTTTGGGTCGGGTGAAAACTTCAGCCCGCATGTTGCATGAGCGAACAGGGGGTGGAGCGTTTTTTCGCCGCGCTACTCACTTCGGTGCACCACGTGGTGCATTTGGGTCCCGTTGGGTGAGCGACCGCGGTGAGTATGACGGGGATGTCTCCGGTCGAGTGTAGTGCAGTCGGTCGCTGAATGCCTCGAAGCAACCTGACAATGGCTCTTTTGTGCCAACACCCGTCATTCCTGCGCAGGCAGGAATCCAGTAAACTACAGCGACAAACACGATATGCCGGAGGCCAGGGATGGCTAAACAACCAGCAGTATATATTCTCGCAAGTAAAGGAAATGGCACTCTTTACATAGGAGTGACCAGCAATATTCTCCAGCGTATGTGGCAGCATCGCAATGACTTGGCCATGGGCTTTACTCAGCAATACAGAGTGCACCGTCTGGTTTTTTTTCGAATTGCATGGAAGTTAAAACTCATTGAAACAGATAATCCAGATTGGCGGGATCTGTTGGAAGCGATCTGCGAATAGAGACTTCGCTAAAATCCCTGGATTCCTGCCTGCGCAGGAATGACGACATCCCGGAATGATCGGAACGGGTCGTTTTGACTCATTTAAATTTTCGGTGCTCGACTGACCGTTGCCAGGGAGAGCGGCCGCTCAATGCCAAAGTAATTTGCTGCTAGTACCGGGCAGAAGCGTGCCAGAAGTGGATGATCAACAATGTACTCGCAAAGCGCACAACCTACAAAGCAGTGCTGAGTTCCGGCACAGGACCTTGGAACGAATCCTTGTTATCTGTCC
>JAUXCW010000322.1 GCA_030618705.1 Gammaproteobacteria bacterium
TACAAGGAGCGCCTGGCGAAAAGCCTGCCGCCGCGGGTGCGGGCGGAGGATATCTGGCGCATCCCGGCCGAGTTGCTGGAGTCTGCCCAGAACGATGCCACGCGGCTCGCCATCAAGGACATGGAAGAGGCCGGGCTGGATATCATCACGGACGGGGAAATCCGCCGCGAGAGCTATTCCAATCGCTTTGCCACCGCGCTCAACGGCGTGGATATCGACAAGCCCGGCCATGCCATGGACCGTACCGGTAAACTGAATGAAGTGCCGCGGGTGGTCGGCCCCATCAGCCGCAAGCACGCGGTGGAGGTCGAGGACGCGAAATTCCTCCTGGCCAACACCACGCGCACGACCATGATATCGGTACCGGGCCCGTTTACCATGTCCCGGCAGGCGCAAAATGATTTTTACTCCAGCGATGCCGAGATGGCAATGGGATACGCCGAGGCCGTCAACGCGGAAATCAAGGATCTGCATGCGGCGGGGGTGGAGATCGTCATCATCGATGAGCCGTACATGGAAGCCCAGTCGGAAGCCGCCCGGGAATACGGGGTCGCCGCGCTACAGAAAGCGCTGGAAGGGGTCAGCGGCAAGACCGCTGTACACATCTGCTTTGGCTACGGGCAAAAGATGAAGGACAAGCCGAACCAGTATCACTTCATGGCCGAGATGAGAGATGTTCCCTGTGACCGCATCTCGGTGGAGACGGCCCAACCCAGGCTGGATTGCTCGGTACTGGCGGAGTTGCCCAATCACAATATCATGCTGGGCGTCATCAACCTGGGAACAGCGGATGTCGATCCGGTCGACGAAATCATCGCCAGGGTCGAACGCGCCCTGCCCTTTATCGACAAGGAGCGCGTAATTCTCGCCCCTGACTGCGGCTTTAAATACATTCCCCGGGAGCAAGCCTTCCAGAAGCTACAGAATATGTGCGAGGCCGCCCGTCGCTTGCGGGAAAAACATGGCTAAACAGCCCGGCTTGTCGCCAGGCGCAGCCTGTAAAAGGAGAATTGAGGTTTGAGTAACTCTGCAATCAAACAAGTCTATGGACGCCGGGTCTGGGATAGTCGCGGCAGGCCCACCGTGGAGGTGGAGATCACCCTCGAAAATGGCGGCTTCGGACGCGCCATCGCGCCGGCGGGCGCATCCACCGGCTCCGGTGAGGCACTGGACCTGCGCGACGGCGGCCCACGGTTTGCCGGTTACGGTGTCGATGGCGCCGTTGGCAACGTCAACACATTGATCAGCGACGCCATTACCGGCATGGAGGCCAGCGACCAGGCCGGGGTAGACCGGGCACTGATCGTGACTGACGGCACGGAAAACCGGCAGAAACTGGGGGGCAACGCCATGATAGCGACCTCCATGGCGGTGGCGCACGCGGCGGCAAACGGTAGCGGCCAGCCCCTCTGGCAATACCTGGGCGGCAGCAGCGAAAACCCCCTTCCCGTCCCCGAGGTGCAAATTTTTGGCGGCGGCGCCCACGCGGAAGGCCAAATGGATTTGCAGGACTTTATGGTGGTGCCCTTCGGTGCCTCCAGTTTCAGCGAGGCCATGGAGTGGGTTGCGGAAATCTACCTGGCAGCCGGCAAAACCATGGACTCCCTGGGCAAGCGTTGTGGCGTGGCTGACGAAGGTGGCTACTGGCCGGCCTTCTCCAGCAACGAAGAGGCCATCGAAACCCTGGCCAGGGTCATCGAGCTGGCCGGCTTCGATACCGACTCCCAGGTGGCCATTTCCCTGGATATCGCCGCCACCCAGATCTACAAGGACGGCGGATACTTTTTGAAAAAAGAGGGCCGCACCCTGTCGACAGAGCAATGGTATGAGCTGATGCGCGACTGGGTCAGCCGATATCCGGTGATAATGATCGAAGACCCCTTTGTCGAAGATGACCTGGACAGTCATGCGCGCTTTACCGCTGAATTCGGCGACAAAATGCAGGTGGTCGGCGACGATTTACTGGTAACCAATTTGCACCATATCGCCGCGGCAAGGGAAAAAAATGCCTGTAACACCCTGCTCTGCAAGCCCAATCAGGCGGGCACGCTAAGCGAGGCAAAGCAGGCGTTTGAAGCCGCCACCGAAGCCGGATGGAACACGGTTGTCTCCGCCCGGTCCGGTGAAACCGAGGATATAACGATTGTACACCTGGCCCTTGGCTGGGGAATCAAACAACTGAAGGTGGGCTCTTTCACTCGCTCCGAGCGCATGGCCAAATGGAACGAGGCGCTGCGTCTGGAGGATGCATTTGGTGCCGATGCCAGCTATGCCGGGGGCCGGCCCTTTGGCAAGTAATAGACGCGGCGGGATACGAGCAATAAACGGAGGGTGCGGGTGAATATACTCTTTCATTACGAGGCAGGGGAAAAGCTGCGCGGCGAAGTGGCGCGGCTCGAAAGCCAGGGCTTGAATGTCGTTTGCTGCCCGGAGGGCCCCGCCGAGCCGTTCAATACCCGGCTCGCGGATACCGAGGTGATCTGGCATGTACTGCAGCCGATCACGGCGGAAATCATCGAACGCGCCCCCAATCTCAAGTTGATTCAAAAAATTGGTGTCGGGGTCAACACCATCGACCTGGAGTCGGCAAAAGCCAACGGGGTCGCGGTATGCAATATGCCGGGCACCAACAGCCGGGCGGTGGCGGAAATGACCTTGTTGTTGATGCTGTCGGCCTTGCGCAAGCAGCCGGTGATCGACAGGGCCTGCCGCAGTGGTCAGTGGGTTGTCGATGGCGCAACTAAAGAGGCCTTTGGTGAAATCGGCGGTCGCACCGTGGGCTTCGTCGGCTTTGGCGCTATTCCCCGGATCCTCGCGCCCATACTGACGGCCATGGGGGCCAGGGTTATTTACACGGCGAACAGCCCCAAGGCGGTGGATTATGATTTCCTGCAAATGGGTCAACTGTTGCAGGAGGCGGATATCATCACCCTGCATATTCCCTTGACCGCCGATTCCGAGAAAATAATCAACGCCTCCAGCCTGGCCAGCATGAAGCCGGGAGCACTGCTGATCAACACCGCCAGGGGCGGACTGGTCGATGAGCCGGCGCTGTGCGAGGCATTGAGTAGTGGTCACCTGGGCGGAGCGGGCCTGGACGTGTTTTACCAGGAGCCGGTAGCGGCGGACAACCCCCTGCTATCCATGGACAATGTGTCCGTGGCTCCCCATGTGGCGTGGCTCACCAATGAAACGTTTTCGCGCAGTATCGATATCGCGGTAAAAAACAGCCTTGCCATCCGTGATGGCTCCAGCCTGCTCCACCAGATCATCTGAGGAAGTTGCTATGCCCGAGACAATCAACAACACCATCTATGATGAAATGGCCAATACCTGGTGGAACGACGCCGGTTTTCTGCAGAGTTTAAAGGCGCTGAATCCGGGTCGCTTCGCTTACCTGAAAAAGCTATTGGCTAAACAGGGCATCGACCCACTGCAGACAAGCGTGGTTGATGTCGGCTGCGGCGGCGGCTACGCCAGCGAGTATATGGCGAAAATGGGCATGCAGGTTATTGGCGTCGACCCTTCCGCTGCGACCATCGAGGCGGCCACAGAACACGCGCTGCAAAGTGAATTGGAGATCGATTATCGCCTGGGTGCCGGTGAGGCCCTACCCCTGCAAGATAACAGTTGCGACCTGGTGTTTTGTTGCGATGTCCTCGAGCACGTCGAGGATGTGCAGCAGGTGATCGAGGAAATTTACCGGGTATTGAAACCGGGCGGTTTGTTTTTCTTCGACACTATCAACCGCACGGCTTTTTCATGGCTGCTTATGATCAAGCTTGCCCAGGAT
>JAUXCW010000169.1 GCA_030618705.1 Gammaproteobacteria bacterium
TGGCGATTTTTTCGTTCAGCATCTCGGGAATCTGGTCTATCGATTCACCAAATATGTCACTGAAATAATCGACGCTTTTTTTTCTGCACTGTTGGAAAAGTTGCATTTCGCTTAAATCACATTGTTTGACAGGGTTTCACGATAAGCCGGGGACACCAACAGCCAGTGGCTCCCCATCATTTTTAATGTAGTCCAGATCGGTGCACTTTGCGCCCTGTGGGCACATTTATTGCGGGCGCAAGCGCGCCCCCGGGCCCACGCCAACCGGGCATAAACGGCGCGTGGCGACACAAGCAGAGATGTGAATTTATCTAATTATTTACTTTATATATACTCTATATCTTATTGTTATTTATAAATATATACAGATTACACTCTGGCCATTGACTGGATGCCCAGCGCCTGCCGCAGCACCGCCATAGTGGGTACAGCCCTGGCCCGGGCCTTTTCCGCCCCCTGCAGCAGTATTCGCTCGATCTCCTCGCCGCTCTCCAGCAGCTCCTGGTAGCGCTGCCGCGGCTCCTGCAACTGCTCGTTGACCAGCGCAAAGAGTTCTTTTTTAGCCTGGCCCCAGGCGATCCCGGCGGCAAATTGCTCCCGCATATAGTCGGTTTGCTCCGCAGTGGCAAAGGCCTGCCAGATCTGGAAAACGGCGGAGTCCTCTGTGAGCTTGGGCTCACCGGGTTCGAGCAGGTTAGTGTTGATTTTGTTGATCGACTTTTGCAGTTTCTTTTCCGGCAGGAACAAGGGAATAGTGTTGTTGTAGCTCTTGCTCATCTTGCGACCGTCGAGGCCGGCAAGCACCGCCACGGAATCGTCGATCACCGCCTCGGGCAGAACAAAATGCTCGCCGTAAATATGGTTGAAGCGCTGGGCCATATCCCGCGCCATTTCGATATGCTGGATCTGGTCCCGCCCCACCGGTACGTGCCGCGCGTTGAACAACAGGATATCCGCCGCCATCAATACCGGGTAGGAGAAAAGACCCATGGTGATAGCGTGATCCGGATCTGCACCGGCCTGTTCATTATCCGCTACCGCGGCTTTATAGGCATGGGAGCGATTCATCAAACCCTTGGCGCAGACGCAGGAGAGCATCCAGGTGAGCTCCATGATTTCCGGCACGTCGGACTGGCGATAGAACACGACCCTGTCGGGATCCAGGCCCAGGGCCAGCCAGGTCGCCGCCACCTCGAGAGCAGACTGGCGCAACAGGGCAGGATCCTGGCACTTTATGATGCCGTGGTAATCGGCGAGAAAGAAAAAGGACTCCCTGTTGCTGTCGCGACTCGCCTCGATCGCCGGGCGGATGGCGCCGACATAATTGCCGAGGTGGGGTGTGCCGGTGGTGGTGATGCCGGTCAATACGCGCTCTACAGTGTCGTTAGCTTTATCCATTACTACTCGTGCCGGTGGCCAAAACGGGCGGCAATGATACTGTTATTGCCGATCTCACCGCAAACCACCGGCACCGCCGCCCCCGGTCACACAGCGCCGCATCAATTCCCGGTAGCGGGGGCCGAGCCGCTGCCAACTGTAGGCCTGTAGGTCCGGCGGCTTCGACCAATCCCCGGAACAGGCGCCGCCCACCATGCGGGCAAGACACGCGGCAATCGCATCGCCCTCGGCCAGCGCGTCCCCGGGGCTGGACGGGTAGCGATAGCTTGTCGGGAAGAACTCCGGATAACTGAGCCGGTCCGGCACCAGGGGCGCGCATCCCCGGGCCACGGCCTCCATCACCGCAAGCCCCTGGAACTCGTGCAATGCCGTGGACAGCACCACATCCGCCGATTCCAGCAGCTGTAGATAGCGCGCCCTTTCCTCCACATAGCCCCACTGGCCCGCCAGGTCGGGGTTGTCCGCCAACAGGGCGGAAAGCTGCTGGAACTCCGGCGGCTGTTGCCGAAACTGCTGGCCGACGATGTGAAAACGCACGGGCAGCTTGCGCTCGACACAAGCTTTCACCGCCGCCAACAGGATTGCCGGCCCCTTGTCGTACTCCCAGCGATGGTTCCAGACCACATCGAGGGGCGAGCCGGGTGGCCGCGCTGTCGTTTTGACGGTCTCTATCGGCACGGCCAAAACCCGGGAACGCGCGGCCAGGCTGTCCGGCAGTCCGGGCGGCACATGATCGGGCAAGCGACGCAACAAACGGCTCACGCCCTCCAGGAAGCTGTCCCGGTTCCAGCAACTATTGAACACCAGGCTGTCGGCGCACAATGCGCTGTACAAATTGACGATTTGCGGCTCCAGCGAACCGTGGGCACTGTGCCTCTGCGGATAGGCAAACTGGTTTTCATGGCAATAGACCATCGTCGGCAGCAGGCCCAGCTCCGGCAAAAAACCGCGCAGGGAACAGAGATCGACCTGGGAGGTCGCCACCAGCAGGTCGTAGTCCTGCAGCAGGGTTTCGCGGGCACCCAGGCCCCAACTCAGGCTATTGCCGCGAATACGCCAACTGAAAAATCGCGGAGGCAGTGCCAACTGGGTGAAGCGATCCTCCACGCAATAGCGCTCCAGCCCCTGCCGCCAATAGCGATGACTGGGGGCATCATAGGCAGACAGCAACAGAATGCGCATTGCCCCGGTTGACGCGGTTTCCCCGGTCATCTACAGTTCCCGCCTCCCCCGTATTCCTCGACAGTGGACCATGCCATGAGTGAACCCGCCCTTGTACAGTGTGTCATCGAAAACCAGCTTGCGATCGTCACCCTCGACCGCCCGGATAACGCCAACGCGCTCAATCTCGCCATGGCCCGGCAGTTACAGGATACGGCAATCCGGCTCAGCGAGAACCCCGATGTACGCGCGGTGATCATCACCGGCCGGGGCAGCATGTTTTGCGCCGGCGGCGACCTGGCATCCTTTGCCGAGATGGCAGATAGCATTGCCGTGGGCATCAAGCAGATTACCGCAGCCCTCCACGGCGCCATTGCAACCCTCAACCGTATGGATGCCCCGGTCATAATGGCTGTCAACGGCAGTGCGGCAGGCGCCGGCTTCAGCCTGGCCATCGCCGGGGACTTCGCCATCGCCGGTGAATCCGCCAAATTCACCATGGCCTATACCGCCGCCGGGCTCTCCCCCGACGGTTCCAGCAGTTACTTCCTGCCCCGCCGGGTCGGTATTATGCGGGCCAAGGAGCTGATGATCACCAATCGCCGGCTCGACGCGGAAGAAGCGCTGGATTGGGGGCTGCTAAACCAGGTCGTGGCGGATGATTCCCTGATGAAGACCGCCATGCAACTCGCTGAAAAATTGGCCCGGGGTCCGACCCGCGCCTTCGGCCAGGTCAAGCAGCTGCTCAATTCCAGCTTCGATACCGGGCTCGAGACCCAGATGGAATACGAAACCGCCGGCATCGCGGCCATGGCCGGCAGCGCCGACGGCCAGGAAGGCATCACCGCCTTCCTGGAAAAGCGCAAGCCCGAATTCAAGGGGCGCTAGCAAGGGGCGCTAGAACGCCCCATACAGCTGTTTGAGACCAAAGAAACGCCTGGCCACCCGGTACAGGGCGTAGGCATCGTCACTGCCGGCCAACTCCCTGATACTGTGCATCGCCAGTTGCGGCACACCGACATCCAGCGTCTTGACGCCGATTCCCGCGGCGGTAATCGGCCCGATGGTACTGCCACAGCCCAGGTCGCTGCGCACCACAAAGGATTGCATCGGCACCTTTTCCGCCGCGCAGAGGCGACGGAACACGGCGGCGGTTTCGCTGTTGGTGGCATAGCGCTGGTTGGAGTTGACCTTGACCACCGGGCCACGATTCAACACCGGCCCGTGATTGCCGTCGTGCTTGTCGGCGTAGTTGGGGTGAATGGCATGGGCATTGTCCGCGGAGATAAACATCGACTGGTCGATGGCCCGGGCACAGGCCTCGGCATCACCGAGCATACGCTGCAATACACTTTCCAGCATGGGGCCCTGGGCTCCGGCCATGGAATTGCTGCCCACCTCCTCGTGGTCGTTGCACACCAGCAGGGCGGTTGTCTCCGTGCCGGAATCCAGCAAGGCCTGGAGGCCCACATAGCAGCTGAGCAAATTGTCCAGCCGTGCGCTCACCATGAACTCCCGATCCAGGCCGGTGAGGCACGGCGGCTGGGTATCGTAGAGGCACAGCTCGTAATCCAGCACTTTTTGCAGCGGCAGTTCCGGCATCTGCGCCCGTATCTCCTCCTGCAGCAAACCGCGAAAATCCAGCTTCTTGTGGCCCTCGGACAGGCCGAGCAGGGCCGGCAGGTGTAATTGCTTGTTGATCGAGCGCTTGCTGTTGGCCTCCTTGTCGAGGTGAATCGCCAGGCTGGGGATGGTCAGCAGCGGGCGGGCGAAATCCAGCAGCACGGATGCCATTTCCCCCTGGCGGGATTCATACACCACTTTGCCGGCAATGGACAGGTCGCGGTCAAACCACGGATTGAGCAAGACCCCGCCGTAGGGCTCGAGCGCCAATTGAATACAGCCATGGCGCGCCAGCTCCGCGTGGGGTTTGATTTTCAGGCAGGGGCTGTCAGTATGTGCGCCAAACATACGCAAGCCCTGGCCGGGGCCGTCACTACCCAGCACAAAGGCGACCAGCGATGAGCCGTTACGCGTGGTGTAGTATTTCTCGCCCGCTTGCAGCTGCCAGCCCTGGGACTCATCGAGGTAGCTGAAACCGGCCCCCTCCAAGCGCAGGGCCATCTGGGAAACCGCGTGAAACGGCGTTGGGGCATCTTTTATGAAGCCAAGAAATTGATCATTGAAGCGGTCTTTGCGTATCATTAGCCGTTCGCATCCATTGTTATGTGCCGGTATTATCCTATCATTACACGGTGCCATGATCATAAAAAACCGGGCCTACTGAGTGCATCCTCGCAAGGATTACCAAACACGTCTCTACACGCTGGGCAGCCTGCTGCTGGCCGTGTATTTTTTATTGCCCGGCAGCCAGCTGGGCCTCGGTACCGCGGTCGACCAGCTCAACTTTCGCCTCTGGGCCGCCCTGTTTCCCCCCGCCGACATCCAGGTCACGGATAAACTAAGCCTGGTCATACTGCCCGAAACCGTGGCCGAGGCAACGCAACCCTCGCGGCAAAGCACGGAGCAACTCAGCAAACTACTCTCACGTTTGACCACCCACAAGGCCGCTGCCATCGGCATTGTCGCCGACCTCAGCCCGATGATCTGGCTGCAACAGGACGTTCTCGATTTACTGGGAAACCAAAACAGCAAGGCAGTGAAAAAGCTGGGCGCTCCCTACCTCAAGCTGCAACAGCAGCTGGAACAACTACCGCTGGCCTGGCAGACTCCTCCACCACGCCTGCCCAGCCACGGCATGCTGATCGACCGGGAGTTCAACTGGCCCCTGTTGTTCAACCTGCACGACTACCTGCTGCGTTACCGCTATGAGCGAAGCCGTTACGACCCCCGGTCGCCCAGCCTGTTCGCTTACCGACAGGGCCAGATTCTCGCCGGTTTCGAGCTGTCACTGCTTGCACTGGCGCAAGACGCCAACTCACTGCGCTGGCAGTTACCGGACCAACTGCGCATCGGCGCCAGCTCCAAACAGCTCTCCATGTATGGCAGTATCCGCCCATGGCCACAAGCTGCCGCGGTCACAACACTGCAGTCCCACGCCATACCGCCCGCCGAACTGACAAACGACAATTCGACGGGCAAGATCGTCCTCTTGTCACGTGCGTCTGAGCCAGGCCTGAACAGCGTACTGGAAACCACCAATGCGGTGCTGACCGACCAGTACAGCTACGCTCCCTGGTGGCAGTCCCTGCTTACGATCCCGCTAACACTTTTGCTGTGGGCGTACAGCTTGTTCGCCTTTCGCCGTTTTACCAGCGGCGCGCTGGGCATCGCCGGCCTGGCGCTTGTCGCCGCGCTATCCCTGCTCTCCATCACGATACAAACCCAGCGAGGTGTCTGGGTTGAAACCGGGGATGCCGTTGTATACACCCTCTGTATCAGCGCCGTTTTGCTGGTTCATAGCCTCTTTCGCAACTGGCAGATTCGCAGCCGAATGGAAGCCGATGACGCGCGACTGGAGCTCGCACAGCTCCACCTGGAGCACAACAATCCCAAATCCGCCGCCGAGCAACTATTGCTGACATCGATGACCGATGAAACCGCCGAGCTGCTGATGGAGACCGGAAAATCCTTTGAAAGAAAGCGGGATTACCAGTCGGCCAGGGAGACCTACTCGACTGTGCACAATTACTTCCCGGGCCACCCCAGGGCGGGGGATGCGCTCGATGATATCTCCAGTATTACCGGCCAGCACCCGAGCCTCAGCTCGACCCTGATCCTGCCGGATATGCCGGTAGAGCTACCGCAGCTGGGGCGCTACGAACTCATCCGCCCTCTGGGCAAGGGCGCCATGGGCGCGGTATACCTCGCCAACGACCCCACCATCCGCCGCCAGGTGGCGATCAAGACCCTGATGCTCAACGATCTCGGCGATGACCGCGAAGAGCTTCGAGACCGCTTCCTGCGCGAGGCGGAAACCGCCGGCCGCCTGCAACACCCCAACATCGCCACCGTCTACGATGTCGGGGAGGACGGTGACCTGGCCTACATCACCATGGACTATGTCCCCGGCGGCACCCTGGCGGACTGGACCGATGAAGAGGGCTTACTGGAGCTCGGCACCCTCTACCAGATCATGGAGCTGGTCTGCGATGCGCTGGGCTATGCGCACAAGGAAGGCGTGGTACATCGCGACATCAAGCCCGGCAATATTCTCTACAACCCGGAGGACATGTCGGTCAAGGTCACCGATTTCGGCATCGCCAGCCTCGCCGACTATTCACGCACCAAGACCGGCGCGATACTGGGCAGCCCTTACTATATGTCGCCGGAGCAGGTATCGGGTAAAAAAGTCAGCGCCGCCAGCGACCTGTACAGCCTGGGCGTCACCTTCTACCAGTTGCTCAGCGGCAGCCTGCCCTTCGAGGCGGATTCCCTGGCCCAGCTCGCCTGGCAGATCACCAACAAACCCCACCGCAATATCGGCCGGGTCAGGAAGGGCCTGCCCCGCTCGGCCAGCCGCATCGTCAATACCGCGCTAAAGAAAGACCCCGCGGAGCGCTTCGGCAGCGCCGCAGAGATGGCGATGGCTTTCCAGAAAGGCGGCAAGGGCCTCAGCAGCGGCCAGCAGAAGTACTCAGCCTAGCACCATCGCGGCCTAAGCCATCACCAGCAAGGCGATCAACAGCGCACCGAGCAGCAACCGGTAAATCACGAAGGGCATAAAGCCGATCCGATCCACCAGGCGCAAAAACCAGCTGATGCAAAAATAGGCCGTCACCGCGGAGATTGCGGTGCCGATGGCAATATACAACCAGGG
>JAUXCW010000361.1 GCA_030618705.1 Gammaproteobacteria bacterium
TGGCCGTGTATGTTGTGGGTACTTCTACCCTCTTATCCGATTTTTATCAATGCTATCAAAGCTACAGCTTGTTACATGTTTTTGACCAATGCGAAACCGAGCCATGGCTTTTGTTTTCACGGCTCTATACTCAGCTCTACATTAACAGTCTCTATCTGTATTTCAATAAGTTACAAGCCTGTCTCCTTGCATATATGGCCAGGGCTCTTGATCTAATTTGATTTTTTCATCATAACTGTATATAAATACAGCTATCAAGAAAGGATCCATATCATGGATGATATACCTGTACCTGTTGCACAAGCACCTGCGCGTTTATCCGGGCAATTGCGCCAGTTCATGCGCTCAAAACAATTGGCCTATACCACGGAAAAAACTTATCTGTATTGGATTTATAGCTACATTCGATTCCACGGTAAAAAGCACCCGGGAGAATTAGGCACCAAAGACGTTGATCGGTATCTAAGCTGGCTGGGTACAAGCAGAAACGTTTCTCCCGCCACTCAGGGCATCGCTCTGAATACGCTTGTGTTCCTCTACCACCAATTTTTGGGTAAAGAACTTGGTCAACTGGACTATAGCCGGCCCAGATATCGCAGGCGCGTGCCTGTTGTGTTTACCCATGGAGAGGCATTGCAGGTGATCGATCAAATCGTAGACGATATGGCCAGGCTGATGGTGAAGTTGATGTATGGTTCTGGTTTGCGTTTGATGGAGTGTTGCCGGATTCGCGTGAAAGATATTGATTTTGGGGTTCAGGAATTGACAGTGCGTCAGGGCAAGGGAAATCGTGACCGAATAACGCTGCTTCCCGCTTCCCTGGTCGAGGAACTACAGGAGCAGATAGAACAAGTGCGCGTGCTTCATGAATACGATTTGCAAATGGGTTGGGGCGAAGTCTGGATGCCCAACGCTCTGGGGCGTAAATACCCCGGAGCTGCGAAATCCCTAAGCTGGACGTTTGTATTCCCTGCAGCCCGGCCAGGGCCGGAACCGGGAAACGGTGTTATTCGACGACATCATATTCACCCATCCGCCATCCAGAAGCGGGTACGCCACGGCATTCGAGCCTCCGGTATTCATAAGCACGCCAGCACACATACTTTTCGCCACAGCTTTGCTACTCGCTTGCTGGAAAACGGCTACGACTTGAGAACGATTCAGGAGCTGTTGGGGCACAGCAATATTTCTACGACAGAAATCTACACGCACGTGTTGAACAAAGGCGGTCGAGGAGTGAGAAGCCCGATTGATGGCTAAGATTGCGGCCCGGGTTCGAATCCGCACGATAAATACCAGCGGCGCAGAAAAAATCGCGGCTCGACTTTAAAGGCCGTTTGCGTTTATCTTTGCACACTTGTAGTTCCCACCATGACATGACACCCGATGAGGACACCACCATGACCATCAACGTTGGCGACAAGCTACCCGATTGCACCCTGAAAACAATGGGCGATAAAGGCCCGCAGGATATTACTACCGGCGAGATATTCGACGATAAGAAAGTGGTCATGTTTGCCGTTCCCGGCGCGTTTACCCCGGGATGCTCACTGACTCACCTGCCCGGTTTTGTGGTCAATGCAGACAATATCAAAGCCGCAGGGGTGGATACCATCGTTTGTCTCTCGGTCAACGATGCATTCGTTATGGGCGCCTGGGGCGATGCGCAGAACGCCAGCGAAATCCTTATGCTGGCAGACGGCAACGGTGAGTTCAGCAAAAAGCTGGGCCTGGATTTCGACGGTAGCGGCTTCGGCATGGGCGCTCGCTCCCGGCGTTACTCCATGCTGGTCGACAATGGCGTGGTCAGCCTGCTCAATCTCGAAGAGGGCGCCGGCGTCGATGTCAGCTCCGCCGAAAAAATGCTGGATGCGCTGTAACAGAGCTCCGGACTAGTCGAAAGCGCGCGGCATCTGCATATTCAGCATATTCATGCCGCCGTTGACGCCGACGATATCGCCGCTGACGTAACTGGCCGCAGGTGACGCCAGGTAGAGCGCACAGGCAGCGATATCCTCGACCTCGCCGAGGCGCGCCATGGGCGTCATTTTGACCATCTGCTGCTCGATTTCCGGGGTTAGTACGGTATTGAGCGCATCGGTTTTGGTCGAGCCAACGGCGATCGCATTGACCCTGACCAGGGGCGCGAAATCCTGTGCCAATTCTCGCGTGAGGTAAGAAAGCGCGGCTTTTGCCGTACCGTAGGCCGCAAAGCAGGGGGAAGGCTCCTGGCCCGCCACCGATGAAATATTGACGATAGCGCCGCCACCGGCAGATTCCACCATATGTGGCACCGCGATACGCGACATGGCGAAGGCCGTGCCCACATTGAAGCGAAAGGCCATTTCGAATTCACTGGTGCTGGTCGCCAGCGCCGGTTTTGGTGGCGAGCCGCCGGCATTGTTGACCAGGATATCGATACGGCCGAACTCCTCCATCGCCCTTGCCACCAGCGCCAGGAGTTGCTTTTCCTGCATGACGTCGGTCTGCACGACCAGCGCACGGCGCCCCAGCTCGCGAACCTGCGCCGCGGTCCGCTCGATTTCCGCCACCGTACGCGCCGCCACTACCAGGTCCGCCCCGGCTTCAGCATAGGCCCGGGCGATTGCCGCGCCTATGCCCCGCCCCGCCCCGGTCACAATCGCCACTTTGCCGTCCAGCCTGAAACGCTCGAGAATGGTCATGCTTGTTCTCCATATTTTGCAGCCGACTATCAGGCCATTTTTTCGTGTGGAAAGCAAGACTCAGGCTGCCGCAGGGCAAATGAAGCTACAGCTATCGCGAGGCTTTTATACTATAATCGCCGCCACGAATTCGCCCCGCCCCGCGGCTCCGCCAATGAAAAAATTCCCCAGCAAAGTCGACCAGCGCAGCGAGATAGAGCGACAAGTGGCCGACTACCTCGACCAGGGCGGTGCAGTCGAGCGTGTCGACCGGGGCATAAGTGGGCACGATAACAGCGAGGGCCCGATCAAACCCCAGGGAACACTGTTCAACGAACCCAAAAGCCAGCGCACCCCCCTACCCCAGGTCGTTGCCGCACTCGAGTCACGGCGTCGCCCCGCCAGACCGGCCCCTCGCAAGCGAGGCCGCGCCCCGGCAAAGAAAATCCCGATCTATGACGATTTTGGTGAGGTGGTGCGCTGGGTCTGGCAGGATGATTTGCCGGGCGGGGCG
>JAUXCW010000325.1 GCA_030618705.1 Gammaproteobacteria bacterium
TCCAGATCCTCCATCGCGGAGCTGATCAGCATGGAGTGCTTCAGGCGCTCAAATTCTTCCGGGCCCAGCCCATCGGCAAGCAGCCCATCCAATTGCCGGCGCAGCAAGTCCAGAACCTGTTGCTCCTTGCCCTGCCGGGTATCCGCCTGCAGGTAAAACACGCCCTGGTTCTCCATTATGCTGGCATCGGCGAACGGGCTATAGCTCAACTGGTGCTCATTGCGCAGCAGGGTGTACATCTGCGTCCCCAGGTAATGCCGCAGCAATCTGAGACTGAAATATTCCTCCCCCCGATAACCCCCGGTCAACCAGACGATGCCGACATCCGCGGTATCCTGCACATCCAGCGAGGCGCTGGACTCGTAGCGCTCCTGTTGCGGCAACTTCCAGCTGAACCGGTTTTGCGCGGGGGAGAAATCAGCCGCCGGCAGCGTAGCGAAACTGCTGTCGAGCATTTCGCGCACCTCGGCCTCGTCAAAGTTTCCCACCAGAATAAGGCTCATATTCCCCGCACGATAAAAGCGCTGAAAGGCATCGAGCAAGCCGGCGTGATCGAAAGTGTAGGGGTCGATATCGGCGGCGCAAAACATAGCCATATCGCTGAACAGCCAATCACTGCCGCTGCCGCCAATCTCCAGAGACTGCCAGAATCTTTTTACCTGGTTGCTGTTATCCGATTCGAGCCCGGCTGCTTCGATGGCGCGCTCCATCGCCCCCTCATCCATCAGGCTGTTGGCGACCATGTCGTACAGGGTTTCTATGGCGAAGCCCAGGTAGGGGCCGTATACCTCAAATTCGTACGAGGTCTGCAGCAAATCCGTTGTCGCATTCCAGCTTGCACCGTGTTCCGCCACCCGTTGCTCCAGCTCGCTATTGGAAAACTGCCGCGTCCCCTCGAACAACATGTGTTCGATCACGTGGGGCAGTTCCGCCTGGCCGCACTCGAAGTGATCCGTACCCAGGCCCAGCACCAGGCGAATCGACACTTTTCTCACACCCGGCTGCGGCTTGAGAACCACTTGCAGGCCGTTGGGCAAACGGTAGACCTGCGCCTGGTAAAAGCGGTCGACGCTCTCATCGAGGACAAATTCCGCCGGCTCCGCGGCAGCGTATACAGGGAGCGATAACAGGCAGTGCAGAAGCAACAACCGGCCCAGGACGCGAACCGCCAGGCACCGCTGCCTGCGCCGTGACATCAGCCGATGAATTGCAGCAACCAATCGGTGAAGACCACGGTCAGCATAACGGGCACCAGCATACCCAATACGGAGCCGACCAGGTAGTCGCGATAACTGACCGAGGACATGCCCAGCAGGTAGTTGAGCCAGGGGGCGGTGGACACGATGCTGCGTAGAAAAAAAATACTGCTGACCGGCCTGGCATCCAGCCGCCTGACCATGACCTTTACCCAGCCACGGCGAGGGTCCGCCAGGGGAGTGCCGCCCACCAGGCGGGCGACAAGGAAAGACAGGGTCACCGACAGGGTAGCGCCCAGCATGGCCCACAAAAAACCGTAGACACCACCGAAGGCCAGCGAGCCGGCCACCACAAAAAACATCCCCGGCACATAGACCAGTTGGCCCAGGCTGAACGCGGCAAGATAGACGAAGACACTGAGTATGCCGTACTGCGCGACCAGGTCCCGAATCCCCTCCGGGCTCGCCTGGTCCAACACCCCCGCGGCGTAGGCCAGCCAATAAACCCCGCCCAGTACCAGCGCCAGGAAACCGATGCGGATAAGCACCAGGTACTTTAACCACGGGGGCAGTGGATCGGGAGAGTCCTCTTCGGCCTGGTGCCTGGAGCGCCCCTGGTTCAAGAGTTAGCCACGGCGGTTTTCAACTCGCGAAAACTCTGTTTGAGCAACTTTCCGAGCTGCTCGATCCCCGGCTGCTGCGTCGGGCAGCTGGTAACGGCAAAACACAGTTTATTGGTATAGCTGACGACGGTGAGATTGATAGCCATGGCATCGGTGACGACAGAGAGTGGGTACAGACTTTCCAGCTCGGATCCCTCCAGATACAGTTTTTCTCGCGAACCGGGCACATTGGAGAAGATAGCATTGATGACCGGCGGCGTCAGCATCGCGTTGCCGCTCAGGGTCAACAGAATCGTCGGCATCAGCATCATATTGGCAAAGTCCTGTGTGGCGGTAGCGGATACCCGGGCAAACTCCTGTTTCGCCCTGGTGGTCACGCGGATAACTCGCTGCAGCCGTCGCAGGTCGTTTTTCTCGTCGGTAAAATACGGGCACAGAATAAAGCTCAATTGATTGCCCGCGTCTTCGCCCGCCGACTTGAGCGAAACCGGCAGGCCGGCAACCAGTGATTTGCGTGGCAGCGCATTTTGCTCCAGCAGATAGTGCCGCAGCGCTCCTCCGCACACCGCCAGTAACACATCGTTGATTGTGCCGCCCGCGCGTTTGGCAATAGATTTTACAGGTTTGAAAGGCAGCTCGCACACAATAATACAGCGCCGGGAATCAACCCTGGAGTTGAACAGGGTTCGCGGTGCCGTAAACGGCAGGCTCATGGCATCCTTTTTACCGAGGAAGGCATCCGCGCCCATATGACTTAGCAAGGAGGAGAGCTGGGGCAGTGCGCTGTATTGCTTCATGACACTACGGGTCATACCTTGCAGATTTTGCAGCAGGCTGTGGCGCTCGGCGTGTTTTTCCGCCATCAAGCTGGCTGTGCGCAAGCTGACCCGCTTGCCCGGCGAGGTGGAGAACAGGGTATCAATCATCTTCAGCGCCCCGACCCCGTCAACCAGCGCATGGTGTACTTTGCAATACAGGGCGAAGCGGTCGCCCGGCAGACCCTCGATGATGTGCATCTCCCAGAGGGGACGATTACGATCCAGGAGTTGCTCATGCACGCAGGAAACCAGGTGCAGCAAATCCTCCATGCGCCCGGCTTGCGGCAGGGAGTAATGCAGCACATGCCGGCTTGCCTGGTAGTCGTCGGCAACCACCCAGGCGGCGTTGTTCGTGGTATCGGGATTTTGCAGCTTTTTGTTTAAAACCGGCCAGACCTCGTTGAGCCGGCCACACTTTTTCGCCAGATTGCGCAGGTAGGTTTTGGGCGCCGCCGCCGGCATCTTGAGAATCATCAGGCCAGCGACATGAAACGGCCGTTGGCTGGACTCGAGCCGCAGGAAAGCGGCATCCTGAAAAGTCAGCTTTTCCATATCAACCCCCTCCCCATGGATATCCCGAAGCTACTCCCATGGCCTACCCGGCGTTAGCGACTGGATCAAACTTTCGCCTGTATTCCGACTGCGGTTATCATAGCAAGAATCCATCCGACAGGGCGGCCACCGCCGTTGCTCGAGAACACTATGAACAGAAAGCCCTTCAATTTTAACGATTTGCAGCACGATTGCCACATCGAAACCGGCTGCTACACCCTGGATGGTCGCACCCTGGGGGCCAGGGTCACCGTGCCGCCGGAGCTGTATGACCGCTACCCCTATAACGCCAGTGCCTACGCGTTCTTGCAGGAGTTGCGCGCCGCCATCCACCAATACGGTACGATTGAATTCCCCGACCTGCCCGTGAACCGATGCAACCACACCGTCGCCATGCGCCACCCCTACGAACACGGCTACAGCGACAATCCCTACCTGACCCGCTTCTGCCAGGACCCCCACCAGGACACGCTGCCCTACCCCACGGCATTCTGGCTGGGGCAGCCACGCATTTACAGCGCGACATGGGTCATGTCGGATCGGGGTCTGCAGGACTACCTGGACCACGCCAGACAAAACCCGGAC
>JAUXCW010000034.1 GCA_030618705.1 Gammaproteobacteria bacterium
GGTAAAAGGCGGAAAGCCTCGACAGCATCGATGCGTAATGCGACATCATGGGGGTTGTGGCAAGCGCGCTTATTGCCCTGCAGGACTTTTTGCACCGCGAGTACGGTGTTGGTGGCCACGCCCTCATCCTGGTAGATGGCGCGATAACGATCAAAGATAAAATCGGCAACGTCCCGCTCCACCCCGGTGTTTGACAGCAAATCTGCATAGGCAACTTTCGCCTCCCAGATCAGGTCGTTCAGATCCAGCGTCGAGTAGCGATTTTCCCGAATGATTCGGATTACCCCCAGCGCCGCGCGTCGCAAGGCAAACGGATCCTTCGAGCCGGTAGGTGGCTGGTCGATGCCGAATATGCCAACCAGGGTGTCCAGCCGGTCGGCCAGCGCTAAAATATTACCGGTTTGACTGCCGGGTAAGGTATCGCCGGCGAAGCGTGGCAGGTATTGCTCCCTGATCGCCATCGCGACCTCGGGGCGCTCGCCGTCATTGAGCGCATAATAATAGCCGGCGATACCCTGAAGATCGTCAAACTCGAATACCATCTCTGAAGCCAGGTCGGCCTTGGCCAGGCGGGCCGCTCGCTCCGCGAGTTCGGCATCACCGCCCAACTGCCGGGCGATAAACCGCGAGAGCTTCGCCACACGTACGGACTTGTCCCAGACGGTTCCCAACTGATCCTGAAACACGATGGTCTTGAGTCGCTCAGCGCGTTTTTCCAGGCTTATTTTGCGGTCGGTTTCGTAGAAGAAAGACGCATCCGCCAGTCTTGGCCGAATAACCCTTTCGTTGCCCTCGATGACCTGTCGGGGATCCCTGGACTCGAGATTGGAAATAAAGATAAAGAAGGGCTGGAGCACGCCCGCCCCATCGACCAGGTGAAAGTATTTCTGGTGTTCCTTCATCGACGATATCAACGCCTCGGCGGGCACTTCGAGAAAGCGCTCCTCGAATCGCCCGGTCATGGCGACTGGCCACTCTACCAGCGCGGTCACCTCATCCAGCAGGTTTTCATCGATGACCGCATCGGCGCCGATAATGGCGGCCTGGGCTTCGATCTGTTGGCGAATCCGTGTTTTGCGCTGCTGGTAATCGGCGATGACCCGGCCGCTATCGAGCAGTGCGGCGCTGTAGCCGGTCGGTTCTTCAATGGCCAGTTTCCCCGCCTGGTGAAAGCGGTGGCCCCGGGTGTAGCGGTCAGCGGTGGCGCCCATTATTTCGCAAGTAAGCACTTGCTTACCGAGCAGCATAAGCAACCACTGGACCGGCCGGACGAACTCGGCTCTACTCGAGCCCCAGCGCATGCGTTTGGCTATGGGGAGATGATCCAGGGCCTGCTGCACTATTCCAGGCAAGGTCTCAGCGGCTGTGGCGCCCTTCGCGACGAAGCGATGCACCAGTCGTTTGCCCTTGGGGGTATCGGCGAGTTGCAGTTGCTCCACCTCGAGCCCGTTCTTTTTAGCGAAAGCCAGGGCGGCCCTGGTTGCCTGCCCCTCTTTGTCGTAGGCCACGGCCTCGGGCGGCCCGAGAACTTCTTTTTGCTGGTCGGGCGCCACGCTGTCGAGTTGGTGAACCAGCACGGCCAGACGGCGCGGCGTGGCAAACCAGTCGGCCTGCTGGTAGTCCAGGGTTTGTTCCTGCAAGCCTTTTTCGATACCGGCTGCAAACGCTTCTGCCAATGACTTAAGGGCTTTGGGGGGTAATTCCTCAGTACCGATTTCGACCAGGAAGTCTTGTTTACTCACCCTTGAGCCTCCAGTATTTCCCGGCGAACAGACTCCGGTGCGAGGGGGAAGCCCAACTTGGCGCGGGCCTGGTAATAATTATTGGCGACGCCCCGGGCAAGTGTGCGCACCCGTAAAATAAAGCGCTGCCGCTCGGTAACCGATATCGCGTGGCGGGCATCGAGCAGATTGAAATTGTGGGATGCCAGCAGTACCTGCTCATAGGCGGGTAATGGCAGGTCGGCTTCGATGAGTTCCAGGCAGGCGCGCTCGGCCTCGTCAAAGGCCTTGAACAAATAGTCGACGTTGGCGTATTCGAAGTTATAGTGTGATTGCTCGACCTCGTTCTGGTGAAAAACATCGCCATACTTGACGGGCCCGTCGGGCCCCTGCGCCCAGCTCAGGTCGTAAATGCTGTCCACGCCTTGCAGGTACATAGCGATTCGCTCAAGGCCATAGGTAATCTCGCCGGTGACCGGATAGCATTCCAGCCCCCCCACCTGCTGGAAGTAGGTAAACTGGGTCACCTCCATACCGTTGAGCCAGACCTCCCAGCCCAGGCCCCACGCACCCAGCGTGGGGGATTCCCAATTGTCCTCGACGAAACGAATATCGTGAATGGATGAATCGATTCCGAGGTGCGCCAGTGAGGCCAGGTAACGATCCTGTATATCCAGCGGTGAAGGCTTCAATACCACCTGGAATTGATAGTAATGTTGCAGGCGATTGGGGTTTTCACCATAGCGACCGTCTGTGGGTCGGCGGCAGGGCTGGACATAAGCACTATTCCAGCTTTCCGGCCCGATGGCACGGAGGAAAGTGCCCCAGTGAAAGGTTCCGGCACCGACCTGCATATCGAGGGGCTGGAGGATTACGCAGCCCTGCTGCGCCCAGAAATCCTGCAGGGAAAAAATCAGGCCCTGAAAGGTGGAAGTGTCTACGGACGTCTGTTGGTTCACCCTGACCTCGATAGTGGCGACGAATGCGTTGGCGAAAACGCCGCTATTATAGCGGTAGTCAAGCCGCTTTTCCCACTGCGGTGGGGGCCGTCACCGTGCCGGGGCCAATCAGCCTGTTTTTATATTTTATTGAGTACAAACAACAGGGCAAACCCCCCCAGTACAAGGCTGGCGGCGAGTAGCGTCATGGTACTGCGTCGGTAGCGAGTCGCGATTTCTTCCGGATCACTGGTGGAGAGAATATAAGCCTGGCCATTGGCCGGCTTGCTCATGGTGTGCAGATCGCCGTCGTCATAGTTTTCTGCGACATGTTGCCTGGCCTGGCTGGCCGCCTCGTGCCTGGCGCGCTGCCACTCCTGCAGGTCGACCTGCCCATTGTCGTCCTCGTCGAACCGGGCTAACAGTTTTTCATAGTCCTGTTTCCAGCTATTCAGGAGCTTGCTCGCGTAATCTGCCTCCTGTTTTTGTTTGCTGGAGGCATGCAGGGTATGGAACCGGCCTATGGCATAGAGTGGTTGGTCGCTGTGGATACGACGCTCGGTATAGCGATAGCGCTGCCGGCGTAGCCGGCCCAGTAGCGACGTCTCCTGCAATTTACCCGGATGCCTGAGGTAGCCGTTCCACTGTTTCTTGTGGGATGTCAGCACTTCGCTACGGCGTGGATCCACCACACACTCAGCACTACCGTCGAACAGCAAAAAAAACCTATCGCTGGCGTTTTTCTCAACCGTGATCCAATGGCTGCTCTTGCCGCCCTGGTAGCGTTCGATTTTATATTCGTACCAGATACAGCCGGTGCCCGTGAGCGGGGCCTTCAAAGTGATGTCCCCATGGGCTCGTGTGATACCTGTCAACTCGACATAGCCCTGGTGCGCCGATCGAATTTTTGATGTCGGTACGTCTTCGATGGTGCGCGCTTTTTTCAGCGTATCGAATGCCTTGTACAACATCGCCAGGGCGACGGCCGCAATAATCCCCCCCGGAAGCAGCCCCTCATACATGGTTCAGCCGGCGTTGAAGAGGGATTTGACATCGACGTCACGCACCTCTTCCTCGCTGAACTCCAGCAGCTCGAAGCCGGAGAATGTAAATGCTTTGGCAATCAATACATCCGGAAACTGCTCGATACGAACATTATTATTGTTGACCGCTTCGTTATACACCTCTCGCCGGTCGGCGATGGCATTCTCGAGGCCACTGATACGTTGTTGTAAATGTTTGAAAGTATCGTTTGCCTTTAACTCGGGGTAGTTTTCCGCCAGCGCAAACAGCTGGCCGAGGCCTTTGCGCAAGCTTGTTTCTGCCGTACCCAGACCCACGATGTCACCGTTGGCCTGAGCGCTTGCGACCTGGTTCCTCGCACTGATAACCTGCTCCAGGGTTTCCTGTTCGTATTGCATGTACTGTTTGCAGGTTTCGACCAGCTTGGGCAGCTCATCGTGACGTTGTTTCAACAATACGTCGATATTAGCCAGGTGCTTGCCGACGGCATGTTTCAGGGATACCAGGCCGTTGTACAAGGTGATGCAATAGAGAATGGCGATGGCCAGCACGGCCAGGAAGATAATTGTACCGATACTCATTGATTAGCTCCTTCTGATTCCTTCTCAAGTATGGTGTGCCCGGGGAAAAGCCGCAACTCGCCAAGGTGTTGACTCACGCTCATATCGCGCTGTTGGTAGGGGTGTTTTGCTCGACGCGTTTTCCTATATAGCAGGCGACATCGCGGTAGCCCCGATCCAGGTCGCCATTGCGGCCGTCCTCTCGATAGGCAACCAGCTCGAGTTGCGCGAAGAGTCGAAGCAGTTCATTGGTTTGCAGTAGATAGGCCGGCGAATCCGGCCCGCGGTCGGTGAGCTTGTTTCTGGTAAAGGTCTGGTAGAACAGCAGGCCATCGGTTTGCAGGCGTTGAGATATTTGCGAACAAAGCGGTCGAAACAAAAAATGGCTGCAGACGATAATATCATAGCGCTGTGGTGGCAGAGGATCACGCTCGACATCCAGCTGCAGGGTGTGGATCGCCAGCGCTTGTTCATGGGCAAAACCGGCCAGTTTTTGCAATGCGACAGCGGAGGCGTCTATGGCGTCAACCTGCATTCCGTGTTGCGCAAGTAAAAGGGCGTTGCCGCCCAGGCCGCATGCCAGGTCCAGCGCCCTGCCTGCGGGGGGCAGTAAGTGGGTGTTGTCCTTTAGCACCTTTGCCGGTTCGTTAGGTGAAGTGGCATCGGCAAAGCGCCTGTCCCATTTGGTCATTGTGGGTCGGGACATCATCGTCGCCAGAACATCGGCGTAAACAGAACCAGCAGAGTAAATATTTCGAGGCGTCCTAACAGCATGGCGAAACTCATTACCGCTTTTGCCGGAGCGGTGATATCACCGTAGTGGGCGGTGACTTCCCCCAGGCCGGGGCCGAGATTGTTGAGAGAGGCCGTGGTGGCGGAAAATGCAGTCAGAATATCCATGCCGGTTGCCAGTAGAAAGAGCAGGATAAACACGTAGGAAACCATATAGACGGCGAAAAAGCTCCACACGGCGCTGACGACCTTTGCCGGCACCCGCCGGGTACCGATTTTAAGGGGAATGATCGCGTTGGGGTGAACCAGCTGGGCCAGTTCGCGAACACCCTGGCGAAGAATCAACATAATCCGGATGGCTTTCATTCCGCCACCGGTGGACCCCGCGCAACCCCCCATAAAAGAACACAGTATCAGCATGATCGGCAGGAAGGTGGGCCACAGGGAGAAATCGGTTGTGGCGAAGCCGGTGGTGGTTGCAATCGATACGGTCTGGAATATCCCGTGCAATATGCTGTCGCTGACGGGAAGAGAGTGGCTCCAGGCGAGATAGGTACAGCATATTAGTGTCGCCCCGGCGATCACCGACAGGTAGAACCGTGTCTCCGGATCGCGGACGTACTGGGAGATAGTACGACGCCGCAAAGCGACAAAATGGAGCGCAAAGTTTATTCCCGCGATCAACATAAAGACAGAGCAGATGATCATGATCAGCGGGCTGTCGAAGTAGCCGATGCTGGCATCGTGGGTCGAGAAGCCGCCGATGGATACGGTGGAAAAGGCATGGCATATAGCGTCGAATTCACTCATCCCTGCCACCCGGTATGCCAGGGCGCAGGCGATGGTCAACATCACATAAATGGCAAACAGGGCCTTGGCCGTTTCGGTGATTCGCGGGGTTATTTTGGTGTCTTTTACCGGCCCCGGCGTCTCCGCCCGATATAACTGCATGCCGCCAATCCCCAGCATGGGAAGAATGGCAACCGCAATAACCACGATACCGATTCCCCCCAGCCATTGCAGTTGCTGGCGGTAATAGAGAACAGATTTCGGCAGGGTATCGAGACCGGTCATCACCGTCGCTCCGGTGGTGGTAAGTCCGGAGATCGACTCGAATACGGCGTCGGTCATCGACATTCCAAGGTCGGACGATGCCAGGATAAACGGCACTGAGCCGGCGACACCCAGCCCCAGCCAGAATAAAGAGGTGATGAGAAAGCCGTCGCGAATTCGCAACTCACGCCGATCGCGATAAGTCGGTAGCCACACCGCCAGGCCCGAGGCGAAAATAATCAGCAATGCAAAGGCAAAAGTCCGCAGTTCGCCGTCGTCGTACCAGAGTGATACCAGAGCGGGTATCACCATGGTGGCGCTGAACAGCATGAGCAGTGCGCCGAGTACGCGCAGGCTGGTGGCTAGCCGCATGGAACAATATCTCGCTTAAAAAAAGGTGAAACCCACCTGGAACAGTTTTTCGACTGCAGGAATCTTCGATTTATCGACAAAAAATAAAATAAGGTGGTCATCGGTTTTGATCACCAGGTCGCGATGGGCGATGAGTACCTGATCGTCACGAACCACCGCGCCGGTCGTTACGCCGCTGGGCAGGTTGATTTCATCCATGCGCTTGCCGACGACACGGGAGCTTTGCTCATCGCCGTGGGCGATCAATTCGATGGCCTCCGCCGCGCCGCGCCGCAGGGAGTGTACGTTGACCACATCCCCCCGTCTAACATGTGTCAACAGGGTGCCGATGGCGATCTGTTGCGGTGATATCGTCACATCGATATCTCCTCCCTGCATCAGGTCGACATAGGCGGGGTTGGTGATCAGGGTGATAACCTTGCGCGCTCCCAGTCGCTTTGCCAGCAGGGAGGCCATGATATTGGTTTCATCGTTGTTGGTGAGCGCGCAGTAGACATCGCAATCCTCGATGTTTTCCGAGACCAGCAGATCCTTGTCCGCCGCGCTGCCGTTTAGCACGATGGTGCGGTTGAGATCCTCGGACAAGTACCGGCAGCGATCGTAATCGCGCTCTATCAATTTGACGTTGAAGCGGTCCTCGAGGTTGTGAGCCAATCGATGGCCGATGTTGCCGCCGCCCGCAATCAGGATGCGCTTGTAGTCCCGGTCGATTCGGCGCATTTCCCCCATCACTTGCCGAATATGTTCCCGCGCGGCGATAAAAAATACCTCATCGCCGACCTCGACCACTGTATCGCCCTCCGGCAGTATGGCCTGGCCGCTGCGGAATATCGCAGCCACCCGGGTATCCACACCGGGCATGTGCTTGCGAATGACCTGTAACGCCTCCCCCACCATGGGGCCGCCGTAATAGGCCTTGACCGCCACCAGTTGGACCCGCCCGCCGGCAAAGTCGAGGACCTGCAGCGCACCGGGGTAATCCAGCAGCCGGCTGATGTGCTCGGTGACGATTTGCTCCGGGTAAATAATGACATCGATGGCGAAACCGTCCTCGCCGAAGAGGCGGGCGTTGGAGGCAAAGTCCGGAGAGCGTATTCGACTGATCTTGGTGGGGGTCTGGAACAGCATACTGGCGACCTGGCAGGCGACGATATTGGTCTCGTCCGATGCGGTCACCGCCACCAGCATATCGGCGTCCTCACCCCCTGCATCCCTGATAACCCGTGGATGGGCGGCATGGCCGGTTACCGTATTGATATCGAGTCGGTCCTGCAGTTCGCGCAGGCGATCACTGTCGAGGTCGACCAGGGTGATATCGTTTTGTTCGCTGGCCAGGTGTTCCGCCAGTGTGCCGCCGACCTGTCCTGCGCCGAGAATAATTATCTTCATGGCTTATTAATCTTGTGGTACTGCACCGGGAGCTGATGACTCCTTTAATAAATGGGCGAAATAGAAACCGTCCGTGCCGTCTATGGCCGGGAGAAGTTGTCGCCCATGCCGGGTGGAAAGACCCCAGTCCTGATCTATCGCCTGGCAGCCGGCATCCTGGTGCGCGGCCAGGAACGATGCGATGGTCTGGTCGTTTTCTTCCTCGAGCACCGAGCAGGTGGTAAAAACCAGGCTGCCACCGGGGCGCAAACAACCCCACAGGGCGTCTAACAGCTCGCGCTGCAAGCGGGGAAGCTTAACAAGATCGTCGGGCTTGCGCAGCAATTTGATATCCGGGTGGCGACGAATAACCCCGCTTGCCGAGCAGGGCGCGTCGAGAAGTATTGCATCATAGGCGGCGCCGTTCCACCACTGTTCGGGTTTACCGGCATCGCCCTGTATCAATCGTGCGCTCATCTGCAGGCGGTCGAGGTTTTCCCGTACCCGCCCCATGCGCGTTTTATCGATTTCGACGGCGTCCAGCACTGTGCTCGGGCCGGCCAGCTCCAGGATATGGCCTGTTTTACCCCCCGGGGCCGCGCAACTGTCGAGAATGAGATGCTGTTTTGACGGCTGCAATAAAGGCGCGACCAGTTGTGAGGCCTCATCCTGCACACTGCAAGCGCCGGACCTGAAGCCTGGCAGCCGGTCGACATCGCAGGGCTGTTCGAGGCGAATTCCCACCGGACTATAGAGACAGGGTATCGCGCTGATGTCTGCTTCGGCAAGCTGTGCCAGGTAGTCACCACGATTATAGCGGCGCTGGTTGACGCGTATCGTCATCGGTGGGGGGTGGTTGTTGGCCTCGACGATGGACCGCCAATGATCCGGCCACTGTTGTTGTAGCTTCTGTAGCAGCCAGGCCGGATGGCTGAGCCGGGCGGCGTCATCGAGGTGGCTTGCCAGTTGCGCCCCCTGTCGTTGGTACTGGCGTAGTACCCCGTTGATAAAGGATGTCGCCCAGGGCTTGTTCAGTTGACGCGCCGCGGCGACGGTTTCCGAGATTGCCGCGTGATCGGGAATGCGCATGTAGTCGAGTTGGTAGCAGCCGAGCAGAAGCAGGCATTCGATATCCCGATCCTTGATTTTGAGAGGTTTTTTTACCAGTGGGCTTACCAGTGCTTGCAGCCGGGGGTAGAAGCGGCAGACGCCGTAACAGAGCTCGCTCATCAGGGCGCGATCGCGGCTATCGAGTTGCTGTGCCGCCCGGGGCAGCAGGCGGGAAAGAGAGCCATGATGGCGGGTGAGCGCTGCCAGGACGGTGGACGCGGCGGCCCTGGGCCCCTGTGTGTTAGCCATGTAACCGTGATCCGGGTTTGAACATGGCGCTGCGAGCGTTCAATATGGCGCCGGCATCGAGGGGTTTGCGTCCCGGCAGTTGCAAGCGGGTAATTCGCAGCACACCGCGGCCGCAGGCCACATCGATGCCTTCCTTGCCCGCCGCGAGGATGGTGCCGGTTGGCTGTTGATGGTCATTGCCAAGGTCCTCGGCCATCCATATCCTGATCCGCTCATCACCCGCGAGAGTAACCGCCACGTTTGCCGAGCAAAACGCCCGCACCACACGGGAAATGGATTCACTGTCGCCGGTCCAGTCGATCCATGCCTCTGTTTTTTCCAGTTTTGTCGCGTAGCGGCTGAGGGTGTCGTCCTGGCGTTCGCCACGGGCCTCTCCCCTGGCGAGCTGGTCCAGGGTCTCGAGCAATGCCGGCCCGCCCAGTTGTGCCAGCCGTTGGCGCAGTTTATCCCCGGTCATGCTGTCGTCGATGGGGCAGGCTCGACGGCAGAGCATCGGCCCGGTATCGAGGCCGGCGTCCATCTGCATAATGGTGACCCCGGTTTCGCGATCCCCCGCGGCGATGGCCCGCTCCACAGGAGCCGCGCCGCGCCAGCGGGGCAGCAGCGAGGCGTGTACGTTGATGCAGCCGAGCCTGGGGATATCGAGAACGGCCTGGGGCAACAGCAGTCCGTAGGCAACCACCACCATGATGTCCGCCCCGAGGGCTGCCAGTTCCGCCTGTGCCTCGGTGGGTTTCAGGCTGCCGGGCTGGTAAACCGCTATGCCGTGTTCCAGGGCGCACTGCTTGACCGGGCCGGGGCGCATTTTCTTCCCCCTGCCCGACGCTCGATCCGGCTGGGTGTAAACACCCACTATCTCATGCGAGCTTTGCAGTAGAGACTCAAAGTGAGTGCATGCGAAATCGGGCGTACCGGCAAAGACAATGCGCAGGGATGACGTCGGGGCTTGTGTGGCGTTGTTCTTCAAGAGGCCTTCTTACGATGCTCTTTGACCAGCTTGGCGCGGATGCGCTGGCGCTTGACGGTAGAGAGATAATCGACGAATAGCTTGCCGCCCAGATGGTCGATTTCATGCTGTACGCAGATCGCCAGCAGGCCATCGGCCTCCATATCCAGTGGCTCGCCCTGCCGATCCAGGGCTTTGACCCGGATTCGGCCGGGCCGATTCACCGTCTCATAAAAACCGGGTACCGAGAGGCAGCCCTCGTCGTATTCCAGGGTCTCGTGGTCCAGAATCTCCAGCTTGGGATTGATAAAAACCAGCGGTTTGTCCTTTTCGTCTGATAAGTCCATCACAATAATGCGCTGATGTACGTTGACCTGGGTCGCCGCCAAGCCGATACCCGGCGCCGCGTACATGGTTTCGAACATATTGTCGACCAGGCGACGGACGGCATCGTCTACACTGGCTACCGGTTTGGCCTCGGTTCGCAGTCTTGGGTCGGGGAATTCGAGGATTTCCAGCAAGGCCATGGCGACTTTGTGATCAACTTCCAGTAAGTTCTAGTGAAAATCAAACTTGCACTGCTAAGATTATGAGAGCACAGCAATTAATCCGTAACGGCAGAAACCACCGGAGCGTGCTCAGGTGAGTGCTATAGTATACAAATCGGGGCGAAAAATCGCACTAATTGTGCCCGCGATGCGGGCACGATAACAACAACTTTTCGAAAGGAATACCGGTATGAAAAAGTGGCTACTCGGCTTGATGGGCGCCATGGCGATAGGAATGTCAGCTCTGGCTGCCGACGTGGTCTTAAATCCGGATCACCCCGATAGTTATGTGGTGGTTAAGGGGGACACGCTTTGGGATATATCCAAGCGCTTCCTGCAAGAGCCCTGGTTGTGGCCCGAGATCTGGCATGTCAATCCGCAGATCGAAAATCCCCATTTGATTTTTCCGGGCGATGTGTTGTCGCTGGTCTACCTCGATGGCAAGCCGCGATTGAACGTCAGGCGCGGCTCCCTGAGCAATACCGTGAGGCTGAGCCCGACCATGCGCAGCGAGCCGATCGACAACGCGATACCGGCCATTCCCCTGGATAAGATCAATGCCTTCCTCAGCCAGAGTCGTTTTGTCGATCCCGGTGAACTGCAAACAGCGCCCTATATCGTAGCGGGGAGTGAAAAGAATATTATTTCCGGTGCCGGTGACCAGGTCTATGCGCGGGGTGACTTTCCTGACGGCCGCAAAGTCTTCGGCCTGTTTCGCGAGGGCACCTTATATCGTGACCCGGTGACCGACGAGGTTCTGGGTGTACAGGCTACCGATATCGGCGAGGGAAAGATAATTGCCCAGGAAGATGATGTTGCGACCCTGGTGTTGAATCGCGTCACCCAGGAAGTACGTAACGGTGACCGGTTGCTGGCCAATGAAAACAAACCGCTTGTGGCGCAATTTCAACCCAGCGCGCCGGCCGAGGAGGTCAGCGGCGTGATCCTCGATGTGCAGGGCGGCGTGACTCAGGTCGGGCGTATGGATATCGTGATGATCAATCTTGGCGCGCGGGACGGCGTCAGCGCGGGCAATGTGATGGCAATCTATAAGGTTGGCGAGACGGTCAAGGATGAAATCGCCGAGACTCTGGTAAAATTGCCGGATGTGCGGGCCGGGCTATTGATGTATTTCAGCGTACAGGAAAGAATGAGCTACGCACTGGTGCTCAAGGCCGACAAACCCCTGGAAGTAGGTGATAACGTCGAAATGCCCTGATAGGCACATTTATTTATAGATAGGCAAGGATGTATAGATAGGCAAGCAAACCCGCTCTATTCCAGGTCAAGGATGACACATGGACCCGCAAAGACAGCTTCTATGTCTGTTGCTGCATACCCAGCCACGGCTGGGCATGCAGACCACCGAAACCCTGTTACAACGTTTCTCCTCTGCCGAGTCGTTCTGGGCCGCTCCCAGGTCCTCGTTAGCCGTCGACGCAAGCCCCGCAGCCAACGCGGCACTGCTTGAGCTATGGCGCTCGGCGGGTGCCGGCGACCCCTGGCGGCGGGCTCTGCACTGGCAGCAGCACATGCAAGAGCAGGGAATTCTATTGCTGGGACCCGCCGATGACGAGTACCCTGCCCTGTTGCGCGATATTCCCGACCGGCCCGGAGCCCTGTACCTGCGCGGAGACCCCACGGTGCTGGTGTTACCGCATCTGGCCGTCGTCGGCAGCCGCAGTGCCGGTCGCGCCGGCCTGGAGCTGGCGACAGACTTTGCCCGGGAGTTGGCGGCTGGCGGGCTGGCTATATGCAGCGGCCTGGCTCTCGGCATCGACGGCGCGGCACACCGCGGGGCATTGGCGGCAGGGGGCAGAACCCTGGCTGTGCTAGGTACCGGCGTCGATCGGGTCTATCCCCGGCAACACCATGCCCTGGCTGGGGATATCATGCAGCGTGGCGCGCTGTTGAGTGAGTACCCCCCGGGCACCGCCCCGCTACCGCGACATTTCCCCCGGCGCAATCGGATTATTGCCGGCATCAGCCTGGGCACACTGGTGGTCGAGGCCGCGGCGAGGAGCGGCTCGTTGATCACCGCGCGCCTGGCGCTGGATTACAATCGCGAGGTCTTCGCGGTTCCCGGTTCGGTCCACAACCCCAACTGCAAGGGCAGTCACCGCTTGATTCGCCAGGGCGCCAAGCTGGTGGAGACCGCCGGGCATATCGTCGAGGAGCTGGATGGCTGGTTGCAGCTGATGGCCGCGGAATCGGGGTCGCCCAGATGTGGGTCGCCCGGACGCGGGTCGCCCGGCGAAGGGCGGGGGGCCCCGGAGTCGCACCTGGCCGACCTGCTGGCCGCCATCGACTACGCCCCTACCTCGCTGGATAAGATTGCCGCGCGCATGGGCGCGCCAGGGCACCAACTGGCAGGCGATCTGCTCGAGCTGGAGCTGGGGCGCTGGATAGAATGCAGTGCGGGAGCCTACCAGCGTTGTCGTTGAGCGAATTCCACCGGTCTTAAACTCCTTGCAAGCGGTGGCGGTCTTGGGTAACTTGCGCGGTTTTCCCCCGGGGATGAGGAGGGTGTGATGGATAGTGGCTTTGTGGCGGTATTGATGGGGTCGGATTCGGACCTGCCGGTAATGCAGGCCTGCCTGGATGTGCTCGGCGGTTTCGATATCGCCTATGAGGTCAGGATCAGTTCGGCCCACCGTACGCCGGAGGCGACCCGGAGCTATGTCGAAGAGGCGGATAGCCGGGGATGCCAGGTGTTTATCGCCGCCGCGGGTATGGCCGCGCATCTCGCAGGGGCAGTCGCGGCGGCCAGTTGCAAACCGGTCATCGGCGTCCCCATGGACGTATCTCTCAACGGCCTCGACGCGCTATTGTCCACGGTACAGATGCCCGGGGGAATTCCGGTGGCAAGTGTGGCGATTGGCAAGGCGGGAGCAAAAAACGCGGCCTACCTGGCTGCCCAGATCATGTCTATCGCCGACCCTGCCCTGGCCGGTCGCGTTCGCGCCGACCGCCAGGCCAGCGCGGATGCGGTGCTAGAGAAGAACCAGGCCTTGCAGGATAAACTGCGGGGCGCATGAACGGCAATTTTCGCCTGCAGATGGCATCCCGCGCCCTGCGGACCGGCGGTGTTATTGCTTACCCCACCGAGGCGGTCTGGGGTCTCGGCTGTGATCCCTGGAATACCACGGCACTCAACAGCCTGTTGGCGCTAAAACAGCGAGATATCGACAAGGGCTTGATCCTGGTCGCCGCGGATATCGAGCAGTTTTCCCCGCTGTTGAAGACACTGCCGGCCAGCCAATACCGGCAATTGCAGGATTCCTGGCCCGGCCAGACGACCTGGCTAGTGCCCCATGCCGGGGGGGTCCATCCGCTGGTTTGCGGGCGCTTCGATACCGTGGCGCTGCGGGTCAGTGCGCATCCCCTGGTTGCCGCCCTTTGTCGCCGTTTCGGTGGCCCGCTGGTGTCGAGTTCCGCCAACCCCCGGGGTCGACGACCGGCGCTGGATGCGGCGGCTGTAAGGCGGTATTTTGCCGGTCAACTGGACTATATACTGGCCGGTGCGCTGGGCGGCGCCCCCCGGCCGAGTGAGATTCGGGAATTGGCGAGCGGCAGGCTTATTCGAGCGGGATGAGGAGACAGCATGACGACCATTGATGTCGAGGCGGTAAAAAACTGGATGTTGCAGTTGCAGGATGACATCTGTGCCGGCCTGGAGGAGGAAGACGGCCAGGCCGTCTTTCGCCAGGATAGCTGGCAGCGCCCTGGCGGCGGCGGTGGTCGCACCCGGGTTATCACCGGCGGTGCGGTTATCGAGAAAGGCGGGGTGAACTTCTCCGACGTGCACGGCGACAAGCTGCCGCCCTCCGCCACGGCTCATCGCCCGGAGTTGGCCGGCGGCTCTTTTCGCGCCATGGGTGTATCGTTAGTTATCCACCCCCGCAATCCCTACGTCCCCACCTCCCATGCCAACGTGCGCCTGTTCGTGGCCTATCCGGACGGCGGTGAGCCGGTGTGGTGGTTTGGCGGCGGCTATGACCTCACGCCATACTACCCCTTCGAGGAGGACTGCATTAGCTGGCATAGCGCGGCCCGGGATGCCTGTGCCCCGTTTGGTGAGGATGTCTACCCACGCTATAAGCAATGGTGCGATGAGTACTTCTATCTCAAACACCGCCATGAGACCCGCGGTGTGGGCGGCCTGTTTTTTGACGACCTGAACCAGTGGGATTTCGAGACTTGTTTTCGATTTGTACGGGCGGTGGGTGAGAGTTACCTGAGGGCCTACCGGCCGATTATGGCGCGCCGCAAGAATATCACCTACGGAGAACGTGAGCTGAGTTTCCAACGCTATCGACGGGGGCGCTACGTCGAATTCAACCTGGTGTACGATCGCGGCACGATATTCGGCCTGCAGAGCGGCGGGCGTACCGAGTCGATACTGATGTCCCTGCCGCCGGAGGCCCATTGGCAATACGACTGGCAGCCGGAACCGGGATCGCCGGAGGAGGAGCTCTACCTGCACTATCTGCAAGCCCGGGACTGGCTCCAGCCATGACCGATCAGTACGCGGTATTCGGCAACCCTGTCGACCACAGCCTGTCGCCGGTTATTCACAGCAGTTTTGCCCGGCAAACGGGCCAGGATCTGGAATACCGGCGCCAGTTGGTGGAACCCGGTCAGTTCGACAAGGCGGCGGCGAAGTTTTTTAAAGGCGGTGGCCGGGGCCTGAATATCACCGTGCCGTTCAAGCTCGATGCCTACGCTTTCGCCGGCCAGCTCAGTAAACGTGCTCGCCAGGCCGGTGCGGTCAACACGCTGGTTCACCATGATGACGGCACCATCCAGGGTGACAACACCGACGGTGTCGGCCTGCTACGGGATATTCTCAACAATCTGGCCTGGTCGATTGCGGATCGGCGTGTACTGGTGTTGGGGGCGGGCGGCGCAGCGCGTGGTGTGCTGGCGCCGCTGCTTGAGCATGGCTTGTCACAGCTGGTCGTGGCCAATCGCACTGTCAGCAAGGCAGAGCAGCTGGCCACGGCGTTTCGGGCGTTCGGACCGGTGCAAGGGCTGGGCTTCGATGCCTTGTCCGGGCGGCGTTTTGACCTGGTTATCAACGCCACCAGTGCGGGCCTGTCCGGGCAAATACCGGATTTACCGGAGGATCTGTTCGCGGCGGGTGCCGTGGCCTACGATATGGTCTATGGCACCGAGCCCACGGCCTTTATGGCCTGGGCCATGGCCCTTGGCGTCAGGGAGTCCAGCGATGGCCTGGGAATGCTGGTAGAACAGGCCGCGGAGAGCTTCTGTCTCTGGCGCGGGGTCATGCCCGAGACCGGCCCGGTTATCCAGCAACTTCGCAGCTCTCTCTAAAAGGCACTAAAGGGGACGCAACCCTTTTTAAATAAAAAGAATAAAAAGGGTTGCGTCCCCTTTAAAGCAGGTAGCTGTCTTTGAGCGCGACATAATTGGCGGCGGAATAGCTGAAATACGCCAGCTCGGCAGCGCTGAGTGCCCTGACTTGCCGTGCCGGGCTGCCGGTATAGAGATAACCGCTGTGCAGGGTCTTGCCCGGGGGAACCAGGGTGTTGGCGCCGATCACCACCTCATCTTCCACCACCGCGCCGTCCATGACGATACTGCCTATGCCCACCAAAACCCGGCTGCCGATGGAGCAGCCGTGCAAGACGACCTTGTGCCCGACCGTCACCTCGTCCCCCAGCTCGAGGGGCCAGCCGTCGGCATTGTATGGGCCGGCGTGGGTGATGTGCAGCACGCTGCCATCCTGAATGCTGCAGCGGGCACCGATTCGAATGCGGTGCATGTCGCCGCGAATAACCGTCATGGGCCACACCGAGCAGTCGTCGCCAAGCAGCACGTCGCCTATCAAAGCGGCGCTGGTGTCGATGAAAACCCGCTCGCCGAGTACCGGTGAGACACCGTGGTGGGTACGAAGACTGTCAGCTTTGTTATGATTCATGGCTATGAAACGACTACTCCTTGTTGCCCCGCTACTATTTGTGCTGATGTGCCAGCAGGCGCGCGGGCTCTCCACCGTCATCGAGCTGCCCCGCTCGGGCATCCTGGCCAGTGAGCTGGCTCTCGTGGTCAATCAGCGCGACCCCCTGAGCGTGAAGATTGCCGCTTACTACCAGAAGAAGCGGGGTATCCCCGAGGGCAATATTATCAGGCTAGCCTTTACTCCTGGCAAGCGGGTCCTGTCCCGCGCCGAATTCAAAAAGCTCAAGAGCCGAGTTGATGCCGCCAGCGGACCCCATATCCAGGCTTATGCCCTTGCCTGGACCGCGCCCTTTCGCGTGGATTGCATGTCGATTACCAGTGCCTTCGCCCTGGGTTTCGATACGGCTTACTGTGCCCAGGGTTGCAAGACAACACGACAGAGTGATTATTTCAATGCGGCGACCACGCGGCCATGGACCGATAGTGCCACCCGGCCGGCGATGATGCTGGCGGCTCGGGACTTTGAAGAGGCCAAAAAATTGATCGATCGCGGCCTGCGGGCCGACGGCAGAGTGCCCCGGGGCCACGCCTACCTGATGGAGACATCGGACAAAAGGCGCAGTGTGCGCGCCGCGTTCTACCCCCAAATTGAGCGGGCATTTGGTAGCGTGTTGCCGGTTCACTGGGAGAAAGCCGACTCAATAAAAGACGTATACAACGTGTTGTTCTATTTCACCGGCCTGACCCATGTTGCCGATATCGACAGTGTTCATTATCTTCCGGGAGCCATGGCCGACCACCTGACGTCCTCCGGCGGAAAGCTGATCGGTAGCAAACAAATGAGCGCCCTGCGTTGGCTCGAGGCGGGGGCGACCGCGAGTTACGGAACGGTGGTCGAGCCCTGCGCTTTTCCCTCGAAATTCCCTAATCCGGGCGTCGCTATGTATCACTATTTACAGGGTAATACCGTACTGGAGGCCTATTGGAAGAGTGTCGCCATGCCCGGCCAGGGCGTGTTTATCGGTGAGCCGCTGGCGCAGCCCTTTCGTGGTTATACGCTACGCAAACTGGTGGGGAGTTGGATTCTCAATTCACCGGTGCTGGCTGTCGGGACCTACCGCGTGCTGGCGGCCGATGTCGACGGCGAACCCTACAAAACACTCTACGAGTCGGTGCCGGTGCTGCCGATGCAGCCGGGTATCATACTCAGCGAGCCCCTGCGGGCCCGTTATCGTATCGAGCGTACCGAATAAACCCGCGCCAGGTAATACCAGAGGATATAAATATGCATCAAAATCCCTTGCTCGATCGGCTGGAATTGCCACGTCTTGAAGCGGTAAACCCGGAGGATATCGAGCCGGCGGTGACGCGGATACTCCGGGAGAATCGCGATGACCTGGATCAGCTGTTAGCGTCTCCGGTCGCTATCACTTGGGATGAGTTGGCACAGCCGATGGAGGAGATGGAGCAGCGCCTGCACGATTGCTGGTCTGTGGTCAGCCACTTGCACTCGGTGCAAAATAGCGTCGCGTTGCGACGGGCTTACGATGAAGCACTACCGCTGATTACGCAGTACAGCACCGAATTGGGGCAGAACCACGAGCTCTACCAGGCTTACCTGGCGTTGCAGCGCAGCCCGCTCTTCAGTGGCTTGAGTGAGGCCCGTCGCAAGGCGGTGGACACGAGTCTGCGTGATTTTCGCTTGTCTGGCGTCGCCCTTGGCGACGGAGAAAAACGCCGCTTTGC
>JAUXCW010000370.1 GCA_030618705.1 Gammaproteobacteria bacterium
GAGCCGGCCAGGCCTTCCTTGCGGCAGCGGCTACATCTTGAGCGATGGCTGATCTTGTTGGTGGTGGCCTACCTGGTGTTCGATTATGTGCGGGACGATGCCGCTGTGCCGGCAGTCAAACCTGAGGTAGTTGCGACACCAGGGGCCGCCCCCTCGCCGGAGCCGTCGCCAGCCGCCAAAGAGCCTGTTCCCCTGGAAGAAGAGCCGCTGTCGACAGTCACGGAACCAGGGGTGGAGGCATCTTCGCCGACGGCATCGAGCAAGCGGAAGGACAGCAGGGTCGAGTCACTCTATGCCTCGCCGCAGGCCGGGGAGCAGGAAGAGACTGTAAGCCCGGGTGCCCCCGTGGTGGCGGAGAGCCCCGCAGCCGGGAAGATATCGGGGCCGGCTGAAGCTCAGTCGGGTACGGCTGAAATACAAACGAGCGGCCGGGATATCGCCTGGTCGATGGTCGAGGAAATCACCGATTTGCCGGAGGATTTTCGTCACCAGGTGCCAAGCTTGAAGTACAGCAAGCACGCTTATTCCTCGCAACCCGCCAGCAGTCGAGTGGAGCTGAACGGCAATGTCTACCACGAGGGTGAGCAGATAGCCCCTGGCCTGGTGCTCAGGCAGATCAGTAGCCAGGGCATCGTGCTCGAGTTCCAGGGCACTAAATTTCGACTGGGCGCCTACACCAGCTGGATCAACTTCCCGGGCTCCTGAGCGTTAAGCGGGATGTTACGGAGCTGTCATCCCGACATAAAGTAGAGTTTGCTAATATGCACCCTCGTTGCCAACAGAGCCAGGGAGCCTATGTATTACGATCACGCAAAACTGATTGAAGATTCAATTGCCGAAGTAAGGGCGAGGCGTAGCCTGGACGACCTTGCCGCAAGCATGTTTAAAAAGTTTTTTCACCGCCACCCGGAGGCGGAAGCCTTTTTTACCGGTTTTGACCTGGCTGAGATCGGCCCGTTTAAATTTTGCAAGGTCGGCGATGCCATGATCGATGTGCTCAAGTTTCCGTCATACTCCGAAAGCAGTCTCTCGGAAGAGGTTTATCGTCACCAGGTGCACGATGTGCGGGATAAAGAGTATTATTTTGCCCTCGCCGATGCCTATGTCGAGACCATCAAGGAGACCCTGGGTGATGACTGGACGGGGCAGCATACAGAGTGCTGGCACGATACCCTCTCCGGTCTCCGGCACAATATTGACATGGCGGCCAAAGAGCACCTTGGAGAGGGTTCCTGTCCGGTAACGGCGACCCGCGATAGGGATTATTCCGACGTCCCCGGGTGAAGCCTGCTATCGGCAAGCGGGCGTAAGATCCCTGGTACCTGGTTTTGCGGCGCCACGCTGAATCACCCCGCGGAACGATCGGTTTTATACGCTTCTTCATGAACCTCATCCAGACCCTTGCGCAGCATATCGGCCCAGCGCTTGAACAATCGACTGGCATCGGCGCGGTTGGATACACTGCTGGACCACCTCATGGTGCCCCCGTAATCTCCCATGCGCCTGCGATCGACGATACGGGCAAGTATTTCGCCGCTCACGGAATCGTATAGTTCGAGATACATCGTCGCCGCTCCCGTCGAGGCTACATAGTTGGTGACGCGGCCGGCCACCGGTATATCGGGGGCGGTAATATCGAGATCGATGATTGCGGGGCGCAGCAGCAGGACATTATCATCCGCTATTTCGACCAGCGGGTAACCATCATCTTCTTCCATCTGCTCCTTGAAGGTCTGTTGGAATAGCTCTGCCACACCGTGCTTGATTTTCTCCATCTCTTTGTTGGAAACGCGGCGGCCGGCAACTTTGGTATCCCGTTGCCAGTTTTTACGGAATGCGACATAGGTATCCAGCATCATGAACCGCGTGTAGTCACTAAACTCGACCTCGGGCTTGAGGTACAGCGCCGCAACGTCTTTGTCAGGGTGAAGGTGCAGGCCATCAAAACTGACCTCCGGCTTGCTGGACTGCGCTGACAGGCTGACGGCGACAGCCAGCACCAGGGCTAGTGCCAGTATGATGATACTTTGCTTGATTCCATTATTTAGCATGGCTGACCTCGTTGATTTCAAAAGAAAGGGCCTGCCCCTGCCTCAAAGCTGGCAGTGAGCTGGGCCAATGCACACTAACTGCCGGCTGCGGCCGTTTAGAAAGGCTGCCCGAATGACAGCACGAAGGCACTGGTATCGCCTTTCCCTGCGGCTATTTCGGCTCGTATGACGATTTTTGCTGAAGGTTTTAGTGTGTAGATTGCCCCGGTCGCGATGGAGGGGTAGAGATTGGCCCGGTCCCCGCAGTTGATATTCCTGTCGAATACGTCCCTGCCGTACAAGCAAGCCGCGCCGGCTGAAACGGACATCCCCCATCGGGGAGTAAAGCTTATGCGCTGGTCAAGGAAAACGTAACTCATATTCTCCGCTAGAAACTCGCCCCTGGTGTAGCCCGGTAGTTCTACCGAAGAGTAGGCGCTGTTGGGCGCGCCCACGGACCAGCGCCCCTTGAGCTGAATGGCGGTAACCTGTTTGTTGAAAATTGGCAGGTAGGTGTCGTATTCCATCACGTAAACGTCGAAGCTTTCATCGCCTCCCAGCGCTTCCCTATAGGCGATGTTGTGAAGCAGAAACTGGGAACCGCTGCTGGCGGAGCGGGTATTGTCGCGAGAATCGAAATTGACAACAACCCCCAGGCCGTTGGATTGAAATCCACCCAGACCCAGCAGGTCGAGCACTTCCTGCGCGGAAAGATCGCTGGCGGAAGATGTGTAGTTGGTGCTGACGCCCTGTGCCCCCAGAAACCAGTTGCCGGCAATGCGATAGAGATAACGGGCGAAAATAAAGTTTATATCATCGGTGGTCTGAGCCTCCTGGCCTGTGCCCAGGAAATCCTCGTAATCGTTTTCTACCTTGCCGAGACCCAGAGCGGCGATGATGCGTTGCTTGTCCTGGTCAAAGAAAGTTTTGCTGAACAAGCCGGCACTGTACGAATGGGTGCTGCTGTATTT
>JAUXCW010000148.1 GCA_030618705.1 Gammaproteobacteria bacterium
CCGGGACGGCTCCGGGGGTGGCCTCCCCCTTAGCGACAGATTTAGCGGGCCGTGCGTCTTATCGAAACAGCATAAAGATTGCATTTGCAAGCATTGTATCTGCAATGTAATATGCGGGCAGTATTTTCGATATTCACCGACTGATACAAGCTGCACATGATCAGCCTGTTAACAGGTGTTGCTGTTCGACGATAAGGCTTCCACCCCCCTGTTCTGGCTAATCAAGGCCCTCAGTTCAGGCCATCAATCCACTCTCGGGAGACATACCGATGCACAAGAAAACGCTACTACTGTCACTGGCTGGAGCTCTGGCACTCCTGTTAAACAGCAACGCAATAGCGAGCAAGCCCATTGTCCACGATGCTGAATATTACATCCTCGAGGCACAGAACGGCGAAAAGTGGGCTGCTGAAGACAAATCGTTGCAGCAGAAGCTGGCACAACTGAAGAAGAAGTACGGCACCCCGCCGAATATTATCCACATCATGTGGGATGACACGGCTTTTGGTGATGTCGGCATTCCGGCCATCCAGAAGGTCCGTGGTCTCGAGACTCCCAATATCAACAAGATGGCCGAAGAGGGCATCCTGTTCACCCGCATGTACACCGAAGTCGGCTGCACGCCCACCCGCGCCGCGGCAGTAACCGGGCGGCTCGCGGTGCGCAGCGGCATGTACAATATCGGCATGCTGCTCGAGAGCCACGGTATGGGCGGCAAGGAAGTCACCATGGCCGAGGTGCTCTCGGAGGCGGGTTACGCCACCGCCTTCCACGGTAAGTGGCACCTGGGAGACATCGAGGAGAGCTATCCTCACAACCAGGGCTTCGATGAGGCCTTTTTCACCGGCTACAACCAGATACTCTCGATGAATACCAAGGTCGCCGAGAGGGCCAATGCCTCCATCGGCCTGTTCGAGGACATATTGCCCACGGATCCCTACAAACTCGACGATACCTTCATTACCAAGGGCTGGGTGCAGATAGCCGAGGGCACCAAGGGCGGCGAGACGCGTCAATGGGGCGATAACACCCTTGAGAACTTCCTGAAAATCGACCCCGAGGCACAAAGGCGCACCCTTGATTTCATCGAGCGCAACGCCAAGGCCGGCAAGCCTTTCTACGTCGCCAACTGGCCCAACATGACAGCAATGATTCCCACCGGGGATCTAAACTCTGCAGCGCACAGCATCCTGCAAAACGCCCTGCAAGGTAATATCGATCCTTTTATCGGCAGGGTGATGGACAAACTCAAGGAGCTCGGTATTGCTGAAAATACCTTGCTGGTGATTATGGCCGATAACGGCCCCATGGCGCATAATCCACCGCCAGGTGCGGGCTTCGCCCAAACGATCTTCCGCGGCGGCAAGGGCGACTTCCTCGAAGGGGGCGTACGCGTACCGGCCCAGGCATGGTGGCCAGGCATGATCGAAGAGGGACAACTGGTGGGCGATATTATCCATGTAACCGACCTGTTCACGACTTTTGCCGGGATTTCCGGTGCAAGCCAAAATATCCCGACAGACCGCATCATCGACGGCATCGACCAGACGGCTCTGCTAATGAACGGCGATAGCCACAGCCGCCGTGATCATGTCTTTATCTATGCCGGGCCTCAACTCGGCGCCACCGTCAAGGGCGGCTACAAGCGCCATTGGATTTCCTCGGATCCGATTGGCGAGGCCAGCGGCATCCCGGCAGCTTTCTACTTCCTGCCGGCCGACCCGCGGGAAGTGACGCCCATGCTGTTACAACTCATCCACCTCAAGCGGCCCTTCAATCGCATGAAGCTGCGCCACGACTTGTGGAAGAAGAAGTATCCCGACTCCCACGAGGTGTATGGCATCCCCTGGACAGGTATTGCGAACGCCTCACCGGAAATAGAGGCCCTGGCCAAACCACAGCTTGATATCAAGAAGCTGCCATTCGATCCACTGGAGTATATTGAGCACCTCGACCAGCTGCCCTTTGATCCCAATATGGATACAGGTATCGGCGACTAGGCATCTTTCGGTTGTGAGTTATGCTGCAAAAACCGCCCTGTTGGGCGGTTTTTTGTTTCAGCTTGCAACAAACTGAACAACTCGCTGGTAGCCTGCTGCCTTGCTAATCGAACCGGGCCGTGACGATTTTTTTATATATTGTCATCAACTGCTTTTTCTCATCCGAAGAAAGTACTGATAACAGCTGCCCGTTAACCTTCTTGACGATCACAAACAAACCGGGGATCACTGTACGGCCTTGATCCGTTAGATAAATCCGGTAACTTCGCCGGGAGCGTTCGTCTTTCCGACGCTCCACGTATCGCATCTCTTCCAGCGCGTCGATGGTTCGTGTAGTGGCATAGCCCGGCATCGAGATCCTGCTTCCCAACGCTGTCTGGGTCAGGCCCTCTGCCTCCGCCAGGGTCATCAACATAGCAAACTGATCCAGGCTTAAACCCAGGTGCTTTAGCTCACGGCGCATCTCGGCGTCGAGGGAGGCGCATAGTATTTTTGTCATCCAGCCAAAGCTGTTCTCTCTGACGGTTTTTGCCGGGCTTACAGTTTTTGAAGATTTGCTCATACCCCCTATGATGCCACATTATCGAAACATCATAAAGATTGCATTTGCAAGTATTGTATTTGCAATGTAGTATGCGGGCAGATACTTTACAGATTGGAGGCCCCCATGAGGCGTTATCATCCGATACTGGTCGCTCTGCATTGGTTGCTGGCTATTATGATTGGCCTGGGCCTGATCATGGGATCCAAGGTCCTCAGCGCCACACCAAACGACGCTCCCGAAAAACTGCTTTACCTGAAAATCCACATGACCATGGGCACTATCATACTGGTTCTGATGACTGTGCGTTTGGCTGTGCGCTTGTTCACGGATAAACCGTCCCCGGCAGATATCGGTAACAAGCTGCTGAATAAGCTGGGTATCGCCGCCCACTATCTGTTCTACCTGGTAGTTATCCTGATGGCGGCCAGCGGCCTGGCAACAGCGATAACAGCGGGCGTACCGGAAATCGTGTTTGCGGGCTCAGGCGCGCCGCTGCCGGCCACATTCGATGATATCCCCCCTCGCCTGGCTCATGGCGCATTAAGCCTCGTGCTGCTGCTATTGATCATCGGTCATATTCTGGCCTTTCTTTATCACCAGTATGTGCGCAAGGATGGATTGTTCTCGCGCATGTGGTTTGGTCGTCGCAGCTAAACGCAAAGAGGTAATCGCCGTCATGAGAAAAATGCTGGATTTCATTCAGGAGATCGGCACCATCATGTATGTCGGCGGCATACTCTCGCATATTGTCATCGGTGTCGTCCTGGGGCATCCCGACGCCGAGACCGCCTACACTGTCTACGTTTACAAAGAGACCAGCGCCTACATTCTCATTCTACCCGGCCTGGCCCTGAAGGTGGCCTGCGACCTGATCCTCTATTTCGCGCTTGGCGTCAGGGCCAACTGGCTCAAAGGCAAAATGCTGATGATGACATTTCTCAGCGTCAACGCCTTTGTATTCCTTGTGCCGATGATGCCTGAACTGGTAGTGCTGGCATATGACTCGCTGCCGAGCGGCGAGGTCAGCCAGGAATTTCTTGACAGAACGGCTACCGAGCAACTGGTCGGCATGTCCAATGTGATTCCACTAATTCTCGAGTTGGTGTTGGGTTCGTTCAAACCCAAACTTTTCGCTGAGCGCAATCGCTGATAGAGCGATTCGCAGGTAACGGGGTTTCGCCATGAATCCAGCACAGTGTTCCATTCTATTCTACCTACTGCTTGGTGCAGTTGGATTGTCCGGCTGTCAGCCGGTAGAAACAGAGGTAGAGGTCGAGAGCATCCGATCCATCAAGAGCATCACGCTCACCTCGAAGATACAGGCGGTCGAACAGCGCAGATTTCCGGGACTGGTTCGGGTCGCCAACTCGTCCGTACTAAGCTTTGAGGTGCCGGGCAAGGTGCTTGAGATCACCGTGGATATCGGCGACCAGGTTGTGGCCGGTCAGCGCCTGGCAGTCGTTGATGATGAACCTTTCAAACTCAAGGTTCAATCAGCCGAGGCAGACCTCGAGAAAGCACGGGCCAATAGTAAAAATAGCGCCAGTGACTACAAACGAAAAAAGGAACTGAAGGAAAAAGGTTATATTTCAGCCTCTGAACTGGATCAGGCCCTGGCCCAACGAGACGCTGCCCTGAACCAGGTAACCATGGTTCAATCCCAGCTGCAGATCACCAAACGGAATTTGCGAAACACGGCGCTGAAGGCCCCATTCGGGGGCTACATATCCAAGCGCATGGTAGAGCCTCACCAGGAGGTCGCCTCCGGACAGGAACTCTTTCAGCTCGACGGGCTGGAAGAGATGGAGGTGGAGCTATTACTGCCTGAAAACATAATCGCTTACCTGAAGCATGGCGACGTCGGTATGGCCGCATTCCCCGGCCTGCCAAACGTCCACGTGGAGGGTCACATCAGTGAAATGGGTACACGGGCGGAGGCGGCCAATACCTTCCTGGTCAGCTTGCGCCTCAAGGAAAGGCCACCGGGGCTATACCCCGGCATGACCGCCCAGGTAGAGCTCTCGATCAATCGGGGAGCGCAGGCCGAAGGTTTCCTGCTGCCGGCAACCGCTATTGTTGCCGGCATCGAGACTGGACCCGGGCACCATTTCGTTTTTGTCTATAGCGAAAAAACCGGCACTGTAGATAAAACGCCGGTATTCATCTCCGGCGGTCAACGACAGATGGCGCGGGTCAGCGAGGGACTCCAGACGGGCGATATCGTCGCCGTTGCAGGCACCAGTTTTCTCTCTGACGGAATGAAAGTCAAACTGCTCAATGAGCAGGAATAACGTCCACACCCTACACAGGGCCGGCCTATGAATCTCTCCCAATTCGCACTCGCCAACCCAAGGGTCCTGGTACTGTTTTCGCTCTTCATCTGCGTCGCCGGCGTTATCCTGTACCTTGGCTATCCGAAGCAGGAAGATCCCACCATCACCATTCGCGATGCGGTAGTCACCGCCCGCTACCCAGGCATGTCACCACAGCGGATTGAAGACCTGATTACTCGCAAGCTGGAGGAGAAAATTCGGGAGATCGCCGAGGTCAAGGATATTATCTCGGAGTCAAAGACAGGCAGCACCACCATCCATGTCATTGCGCAGGACAATGTCAAAAACCTGGATTCCGTCTGGCAGGATCTGCGCAACCGCATGGACGATATAAAAGACGAACTTCCAGCCGGAACCAGGGGGCCATTCATTAACGACGAGTTCGGCTTGACGGCTGTGGCGACAATAGCCCTGTGGGCAGATGGTTTTAGCCTGGCCGAGATGCGCGACGCCGCGCGGACTATAAGAGATCAGCTGTACGCCCTGGAGGGCGTAAAACGTATCGAGTTATTCGGCGTCCAGGAGGAGAGAATATATCTGCGAACATCTAACGCCAGGCTGGCCAGATATGGTATCTCACCGGAAAACATACGCAATACCCTTGCACAGCAAAATATTCTATTGCCTGGTGGTGTGCTGGAGATATCGGGGCGGGCCTTCGTCCTTGAGCCAAGCGGTAATTTTGCAGACATGGATGAGATTGCCGCCATACCCATCGGCATTCCCGGCGCGGAACAGAGTATCGCGCTACGCGATCTGTCAGAGATTCGTCGCGGATACGTTGACCCACCGGAGAAGCCCGTCTTTTTCAATGGACGGCCCGCCATTATTTTGAGCGTATCGCTTATGTCGGCTGTCGACGCGGTAAGCTTCGGCGGCGAGCTGAAGCGCCTGGTAACTGAGATACGAAGCGAGTTGCCATGGGGCCTGGAACTGGAGTTCGCCACCTTCCAGCCGGAGTTGATTGAAAAAACCGTCAACGGCGCTATCGTCAATCTCGGCCAGACAGTGATAATCGTACTCGCGGTTGTGATTTTAGCGCTGGGGCTACGCACCGGTTTAATCGTGGGCACCTTCATCCCGCTGGTTATGTTGTTTGGCATGGTCGCCATGTCATTCTTCAATATCGAGCTGCAACGGATATCCATCGCCTCCATGATTATCGCCCTCGGACTGCTGGTGGATAACGGCATTGTCGTCGCCGAGGATATCCGTACGCGCATGCAGGGTGGCGCAACGGCCAGGGATGCGACGATTGCCATGGGAAGGTCCCTCACAGTACCTCTCATGACCTCTTCCCTGACCACCGTACTGGCCTTCATGCCATTGATGCTGATGGCCGGTGCGGCCGGTGAATTTACCGGCTCCCTGAGCTATGTCATTGCGATCCTCATGATCGGTTCCTGGTTACTGGCCATGCTCTTCATACCGTTGGTCAGCGTTCGCTTCATGAAGGTTGCGCAGAAAAGCGCGAATGATGCCGATCGTTTTGATCGCGGTTTCTATAAAGCTTATCGACGCCTGTTGACATGGACACTTCACCACCGCCTGCTGGTCATGGTATTCGTTCTGTCGGCGCTGATGGTATCGGGCTGGGCCTTTGGCAATCGTGTGGCGAAGGAGTTTTTCCCCAAGGGTGAGCGCAGTCAATTTCTCGTCTATCTTGATCTCCCCGCGGGAACACGCTCAAACGCGACAATAGAGGAGGTACAGACAATTAGCGCGTGGTTACTCGACCCGGAACAAAATCCGGGCGTGCAAAGCACGGTTGCCTACATCGGCCAGGGTGGCCCGCGCTTTTTCCTGTCACTCACACCTGTTGATCCGGACCCCCACAAGGCATTTTTACTGGTTAACCTGAACCGCAGCGACCAGGTTCCGGCAATGGTTCGACGCACGCACAATTACCTTCTCAATAAGCACCCGGAGGTACTCGGGAGAACAAAGGCGATGTGGATGGGACCCTCCGAAACCGGCCTGTATGAAGTACGAATTTCCGGGGTCAATGCCGCGCGGTTGATGGATGAGGCCGAAGGTATAATGGCGGGTTTACGCGCCATACCAGGGACCATAGACGTACTTCAAAATTGGGAAAACCCGCTGGTTAAATTCCAGGTCACAGTGGATCAAACACGTGCTCGCCGTGCAGGGGTAAGCTCCACCGATGTGGCCAAAGCCCTAAAGGATTTTATGGATGGCACCATGTTAACCGGATACCGGGAAGGCGATACGATCATCCCCATTGTGACCCTCGGCACGGACGAAGAGCGCGCACGGATCAGCAACCTTTCGGAAATCACCGTTTTCTCGGCATCCACCGGAAACAGTGTCTCGCTGGGTCAAGTGGCGGAATTCGTCGGTCTGGGACAGTACAGCCGGATAAAACGCCGCAACCAGATACGCACCATCACCGTACAGGCCAAGCACCCCGAGCTGAAGGCAGCCCAGATTCACGAGCGTATGCAGCCCATTTTGCATCAGCTGGAATCCACACTGCCGGCCGGTTATTTCATCGAGTTGGGGGGGGAGTTGGAAGGCTCGTCCTGGGCGCAAAAGCACCTTGCCACCTGGATGCCCATGGCGTTTGCCCTGATCTTTGCGCTGATCGTCTGGCAGTTCAACTCCATCAGGCGCGCCGCGGTCATCATGCTCACGATCCCCCTGATTATTGTCGGGGCAACTATCGGACTGCTCGCCATGAATGCAGTTTTTGGCTTCATGACCATTCTCGGCTTTCTGGCACTGGCCGGAATCATCATCAACAACGGTATCGTGATGATCGACCGAATCGAGGAACAGAGGCAGGCAGGTACCGATCCCTTTGAAGCCGTGATTTACTCGGCGCTATCGCGACTCCGCCCCATCCTGTTGTCGGTATTTACTACGGTGCTCGGTCTGCTCCCACTTATTGTTTACCGGGACATCCTGTTCTACGGCATGGCTTCGATGATGGCTTTCGCTTTGTTAGTGGGCACTGTACTCACGCTGTTTGTCGTGCCTATCCTCTACACGGCCTTTCTACAAATCAGGCCACCACGTCCGGCTTGATCCAGGGGCTTAACAGGAATGGCACTTACTTAAGATCAAAGCAAACAAGACGATGCATTTATATTATTGCAGTTGGGCAAGGAACCGGGGCTCCCAGCCCAGGACTCGAGCTAGGCGCCCCCCCGATAATACGTCCATGTAGGCTATTCATCGCCCGGGGG
>JAUXCW010000066.1 GCA_030618705.1 Gammaproteobacteria bacterium
GACTTTCCCGCCACCCCGCTGTTGATGCAAGCGCGCAATTCAAACGAAGAACAACGTGCCGATTTTCTCCTGCAGTTCAGGCCGGGCCAACGAAAACTCGGCTTCGCGATCATGGGCGGCATCTATGGCGAGGGAATCGACTACCGGGGCGACAGCCTGATCGGCGCCATCGTCGTCGGCGTCGGTCTGCCGGCCATGGATACCGTACAGGAGTTGATTCGCCGGGATTACGAGGCCGGGGGACTCGATGGTTTCGACTTCGCCTATCGCTTTCCCGGCCTCAGCCGGGTCCTGCAGGCGGCCGGGCGCGTCATTCGCAGCGAGTCGGATCGCGGCGTGGTGATACTGATAGACCAGCGCTTCGGCCAGGCCTTCTACCGGAGTTTGTTACCGGAACACTGGCAGGTAAATTTCTGTCGCGACCATGATCAGCTGGCCGCCGGACTGACACAATTCTGGGCGGCAAACAAAAAATCTATTGGGAAATAACGGCATCAGCCTCGAGACAGCTTTTCCGCTCGCACATCGCTATTTTCCATTATTTTATGCGTTATCCAGGTCGCCAGACATTGCTTACAAAAGTTTAACCTACCCACCCCTCGCCGCTAAATCGACCTGAAACTTGACGTGCATCATTAACCATACCAATAGCAATAGTCCAGACTCAGCGAACAATCCGAATCGTGAGACCACTAATGGCTAATTTAAGACAATTGAGCAAGGAAGAAGTGCTGTTCATTGCCGGCGAAACACACAATTCCTACCAGCACACCGCCGGCGTGCAGATCCTGGATGCCAGCACAGCAGCCGATTTCAGTTTCGAAAGCTTTCGTGAGCGGGTCATCGAGCGCATCGAGCAGGTACCGCACTTCCGCTGGAAGCTGCAAGAAGTACCGATGAACCTGGACCTGCCCTACTGGGTAGAGGACGAAGACTTTGACTACCAGCATCACTTCAAGCGCATCGCCGTCCCGTCACCGGGGGACAGGATAGCGCTGGCCGAGCTCGTGGCACACCTCTACAGCAAACACATGGACCGCAGCAAACCCCTGTGGGAAATCTGGTTTATCGAGGGCCTGGCCGACGGAAAGTACGCGATACTGCTTAAATCCCACCATTGCATGATGGATGGCGAGGGTGCCCGACAATTGAGCGAGATCCTGTTTGATCTCGAACCGGAGGCAGAACCCAGGCCGGTGGATGAGTCCATTACCGGCGCCCGGCCGGGTAAAGTACCGAGCCTCTGGCAAATGTACGCCAATACCACCATGCATCTGTGGAGCCTGCCGGGCGAGGTATCCAAGGGCGTAGCCAGCATCCTGCAGGGAAGATTTCTGAAGCGGCTGGGCCGGGACAAGAGTGTCGCGACGGAAAGCCCCGAGGTGCCGGCCACGCCATTCAACGGAGAGGTTGGCAGTGAGCGCGGCTTTGTTTTCGGCAGACTGCCGCTGGCTGACATCAAGACGGTCAAGAATGCATTCGGTGTCTCGGTCAACGATGTGGTACTGGCCCTGGCAGGCAGCTCCCTGCGCAATTACCTGCTGGCCCTCGGTGAACTGCCCGACGCTCCGCTTCGTAGCATAATGATCGTCTCGCTGCGCACCGAGGAGGACGACAGCTTCAGCAACAAGGTCACCAGCACTTCCGTGAGCCTGGCCACCGATGTCGATGATCCGGCCGCACGCCTGCAGGTCATCCATGAAGAAGCCCTGCAGGTCAAGCAACAAGCCAGGCAAGGCGGTATGGGCATCGTCGAGATCATTCAGCTTATGCCCCCCCTGTTGGTCAACGCGATGGTAAGTAACACACCGGCGGAGATGGCCCGGAAAATGGCGGGTGGCAACCTGGTGGTGTCCAATGTCAGGGTCAGCCCGGTGCCCCTCTACATTGCCGGCGCTCGCATGGAGGCCACCTACCCCGTGTCGATTATCAGCCAGGGGCTCGGCATCAATCTGACCTGCGTGGGCTATGCGGACGATATGGATTTTGGTGTGACCATCGACCCGGACCTGGTCCCCCATCCCTGGGATATCGCCGATGGTTTAGCGGCCGCGCTTAAGGAATACCTCGCCCTGGCGAAAAAGGCCGCTGGGCGAGGAAAAACCACGGCGAAGAGTAAACCCGCCAGGAAGAAAACTCGACCGAAGAAAAAAGCCGCTCTCTAACCACTCATCAGGCAATCGCCGAGGATTTCACACATGGCGAGTGTAACTAAATGTCAATTTATTTTAACGCGGATATCATTGCTTTTACCTATCCAAAAAGTTTTTATAACAGTGGTTTTGAACAGCGCGCGAGACTCTAGTCACCGCAGCATAGGGGTATACGAATGAAGTTTCCTTTAAAGCCGTTATTCCCGAAGAAAACCCCCATGGACGGGATGCTCCACCCGGATTTCCATGGGGTGGAGACAGTCCTCGGTGGACTGTTGAACAGTTACGCGGGCGGAGCGGCCGTGTGCGTTTACCACCATGGTGAATGTGTGGTGGATTTGTGGGGCGGCTACTCCGACGAAGACAAGACGCCCTGGCGTAAAGACACCATGTCACCGAGCTTTTCAACCACCAAGGGCGTCGCCTCTACACTTTTGCATATTTATGCCGACCGCGGCCTGATCGATTACGACGCCAGGGTCGCGGATTACTGGCCGGAATTTGCCCAATGCGGCAAACAGGACATTACTGTCCGGCAAGTCCTGTCACACCAATCCGGGCTCTACCACATTCGCCAGATGATAGACCACATCGATCGCTTGATGGACTGGCCGCACATGATCGCAGCCATCGAAAATACCACGCCCGCCCATAAACCGGGCACGCGAACCGGCTATCACGGCCTTACCTACGGCTTTATCGTCGGCGAGATCGTACAGCGCGTCAGTGGGAAAAAGTTTTCCAGCCTGGTGCAATCGGAAATTGCCAAACCCCTGGGGCTTGATGGTTTATACATAGGCACTCCCCAGAAGGAGCTAGGACGCGCGGCACAGTTACTGCCTTACAAGTCTGTGATAAACATGCTGGGGTCCTCCACGGGCCAACGTCTTGAGCACTACGCCGGCAGGATAAATCAGTTGCTGTTGAAAATGGGCGTGGACTCGGACATGCCGAGTATCTTTGAAGCATTGGCACCGCAGGGCATCAGCAGCTTTGATTTCGGCTCACCGGACGCACTTCGCGCCGCCATTCCCGCCGCCAACGGGCTGTTTACCGCACGCTCACTGGCAAAGATGTATGCCCTGTTAGCCAACGATGGCGAACTGGATGGCGTGAGACTGCTTTCAAGCAACACCATCAAACAAATGGCTACCAGACAGCGGCCCACGGGCAAACTTTCGGTCCTCCCCTTCGATATGCGCTGGCGACTTGGTTACCACGGCGTATTCACCACCAGGGGACTGCCCAGACAGGCGTTTGGCCATTTCGGTTTTGGCGGCTCCGGCGCCTGGGCCGACCCTAGCCATGGCCTGTCGGTGGCGATGATCGTCAACAGTGGCGGAGGCGGACCCTTCGGTGATGTGCGAACAGCCCGCATCAGCGGTGCGGCCTTACATTGCGCCCGGCGCAGGGATGCCAGCAAGCCGGGCTTATCGCTCGGGCTCAACAGGCAGGAACTCGCCGACTGAAGCGCCGGTTTCGGATGCCATGCGGCGGGAGTTTGGTATATCATTCACCGCATCGATGAGGTGCGTCCAGACTTGATGCCCACAGCAAATTACCAGGTGGCTTATGGCTAACTTAAGACAGCTGAGCAAAGAAGAAGTCCTGTTCATTGCCGGCGAAACACACAACTCTTACCAGCACACCGCCGGCCTGGCAATCCTCGATGCCAGCGCCGCTCCCAATTTCAGTTTTGAGTCCTTCCGCGAGCGAATCATCCAGCGCATCGAGCAGGTACCGCAATTCCGCTGGAAGCTGCAGGAAGTACCGATGAGCCTGGATCTGCCCTACTGGGTAGAGGACGAAAACTTTGACTACAAGCATCACTTCAAACGCATCGCCGTACCTTCACCGGGGGACAGGGTAGCGCTGGCCGAGCTCGTGGCACACCTGTATAACAAACACATGGATCGCAGCAAACCCCTGTGGGAGGTGTGGTTCATCGAGGGCCTGGCGGACGGTAAGTTTGCGATGCTGCAAAAATCCCATCACTGCATGATGGATGGCGAGGGCGCCAGCCAGTTGAGCCAGGTTTTGAGTGATCTCGAGCCGGACGCCGAGCCCAGGCCGGTGGATGAGTCCATTACCAGTGCCAGGCCTGGTGCAGTGCCGAGTCTCTGGCAAATGTCTGCCAACGCCACCTTACATCTGTGGAGCCTGCCGGTAGAAGTGTCCAGGAGCATGGCCAGTGTGTTGCGAACAAGGTTTCTCAAGCAACTGGGCCGGGACAAAAATGTCACGCCGGAAAAGCCCGAGGTGCCGGCGACCCCCCTCAATGGAGAGGTTGGTAGGGAGCGCGGCTTTGTTTTTGGCAGCGTGTCACTAGCTGATATCAAGACGGTCAAGGATGCATTCGGCGCCTCGGTCAACGATGTGGTACTGGCCCTGGTGGGCAGCTCCTTGCGCAATTACCTGCTGGCGCTCGGCGAGCTGCCCGAGGCCCCGCTTCGTAGCATAATGATCGTATCGCTGCGTACCGAGGAGGACGACAGTTTTAGCAACAAGGTCACCAGCACTTCCGTGAGCCTGGCCACCGATGTCGATGACCCGGTCGCACGCCTGCAAGCAATCCATGAAGAAACCTTGCAGGTCAAGCAGCGAGCCAGGCAAGGCGGTGTGGGCATAATCGAGATAATACAGCTTATGCCACCCCTGTTGGTCAACGCGCTGGTAAGTGCGACACCTGCGGAGATGGGCCGGAAAATGGCGGGTGGCAACCTGGTGGTGTCCAATGTAAGGAGCAGCCCGGTACCCATCTACATGGCCGGCGCACGCCTCGAAGCCGTACATCCCATGTCGATAATCAGCCAGGGTCTCGGTATTAATTTAACCTGCGTGAGTTATGCGGGCAAGGTCGGTTTTGGTGTGACCATCGACCCGGACCTGGTCCCCCACCCCTGGGATATCGCCGATGGTATAGCGGCCGCACTGCAGGAATATCTCGCCCTGGCGGGGAAAGCCACAGAGCGAGGAAAAATCGCGGCGAAGAAAAAACCCGCCAGGAAGAAAGCGCGCCTGAAGAAAACTGTCAGTTCAAAGAAGAAAACTGTCAGCCCGAAGAAGAAAGCAATCAGCCCGAAAAAGAAAGCTGTCAGCTCAAAGCGGAAAACATAGCGTTCGCAAAGTGACCATGCGCCCCACGCTACCGGATAGAGCGCCACGTGAGCCCGGCGGCTCGCCTTACCAACCACTTCGGTAATGCGCGCATAAGGAGCGTACTTACCAGGTTAATCGTGCCGGGCACCACGATCGGCGAGCCTTTCATGCAGGCCTTAAAACCCTTTCGCGCGACGGTTTCTACGTCTCCCACCAATATTGACGGCATATTCTCGCCAACTGCCCCTGCTCCCGCCAACATACTGGTAGCGGTAAAACCCGGGCACAGCGCGGTCACGGTAATGCCCGAGCCACGCAACTCATCCGCCAGGGCTTCGGACAGGGACAGCACGTAGGCCTTGGTAGCCGCATAGGTGGCGAGACCGGGAACCGGCAGGAAAGCGGTAACAGAAGACACATTCATTATGCGCCCGGACTTTCTCGCCACCATGGCCGGCAAAAACTGGGCCAGGACATCGGTGAGCCCGGCCACATTCAGCTGTACAATGCGCTGGTGATCCGCGGGCGCCACATCAGCAAACGCGCCGTGCTCCAGCACACCGGCACTGTTGACCAGGATATCCACCGGTAACCCCTCCCGTTGCAGTGTCAGGGCGAGGCCTTCCGCGCTGCCGGCCTGCGACAAATCCGTGGGCTGTACGCTAACCATCACCTGGTAGCTGGCGACCAGTTTATCCGCCAGAGCGTTGAGGTTGTCCGCGCCGCGGGCAACCAGTATCAAATCGTGGCCGTGCGCGGCAAACTCCCGGGCCAGTGCTTCGCCGATACCGGAGGAGGCGCCGGTTATCAATACAGTTTCCTTACGCTCCCCCCTCAACAACCCTCAGCGCCTGGCCGCTTTGCGCAGGTAGGCAGGGGTGAAATTCTCCTGGCTTAAAAAAGGAATGGTGAGATCGCTCTCCTTGCGATTCAGCGTGATGATAGAGCTGGCGTAGTGGCCGGACGGCAAATCGTGCATGGCCTGTGTCTGCATCATGTAGCACGAGACATCGTAGTGGTAATCGGAGAGGAACAACCCCACCCGCCAGAGATTGTCACGACTGTCATAGCTTTCCGTCAACGCCGTGTTCCAGCTATCTTCGTCGATATACCAGCGACGCATTGTGTAGACGTGCCGTTTGCCCTTTGCCAGGTTGGCCTCCACTACCCATACCCGGTGCAGCTCAAAGCGAACATAATCGGGGTTCAGGTGATTTTTCGTCAAACGATCATCCAGGTCGCCAAAGGCGGGATCGTTAAAGATATAATTGTGGTAGGGAATGTAGATTTCCTTCTTTCCCAGCAGGGTAAAATCATAGCGGTCGAAGCCGCCGTTAAAGCCCTTGGTGTCATCCGAGGTTTGTAGCCCTCCCGGGCCGTAGGGATTGTCATAGCCGATGGAAGGTGCCTTGCGTACGCGCCGGCTGCCCGGGTCGTACATCCAAGCATTGCGTTTTTTCGCCACATAATCCATGGGATCCTGGACCGCCGTCAAGCGGCCTTTTACGCGTGGTGGCGCAAGGGAGGTTGACAGTGCATAGACCTGTCTGTCGCCGACTATTTCCTCCGTGGTGGGGATAGGATTGTCGGGATTATTGAACGGCCAACTCACCAGGAAATCCGCAGCCGTGTGCGCTCGCTCACCGTTGGCGTATACCGCATAATTGTCGACCTTGCCGGTTGATGAAGCGTAGCAGGGAGTCGTTCGGGTATTCCACATGACTTCGTACGCATCCGCGGGTATAGGAAAAGCAAGTCCGCCGGTATAGTTCGCCAGCGACTCGACGCCATTGCTCAATTCGGTGTGGGTAGCGTTCCATCGGGTTTTTTCAACGGTCCGGTCATGGTAGTCGAAATCGCGGTGAGTGGGATAAACATCCATACGGAAGGTCGGATACCGCTCAAACAGGGCTATTTGCCCCTCGGAGAGATGATCCTTGTGCTGTGTATAATTTTCGGGCGTAATCGAGAACAGCAGCTGATCATCCGCATAGGGACTGGGGCGTTTGCCGGCCGGGCCATCGTACTCCAGGCCGGGTGGCAAGCCTTTCCATTTGCCGCTCCACGGCGGTATCGTGCCTTCCTCATTGCCGGCAACCTCCGCCCCAAAGGGCGCCAGGTCCGCTCCCAGTCGCGCCGCCTCCTCCTCGGAGACCCTGGCGTTGGCGAGCCCGGCGCTCAGTAACATCGATACCAGCCCGGCAATAAGGGGTAATTTACCTGCGGTGGGAGACCTGTCGGCCACATCCCCCTGGCCCTGAAATTTCTCCATCATGGTTTCCTCCATTTCGCCATGTCACCTGTCTGGAGCATCGCGAGTCAAAAGCCGGCCACACCGGCTACTTATTTGCTGATAACAAGCCACTGCGCTAACGACCTTTAAAAACCGGCTTGCGCTTGGCAATAAATGCGCCAATACCCTCCTGGGCATCTTCGCTGGTAATACACTTATCCTGCAAGCGGGCCTCATGGGAGATGGTATCCCCAAGATCGTTCTCCATGGCGGCGTTGAGCGACGCCTTGGTGTAGCGCAGCGACAAGGGCGCCTTGTCCGCCAACTCGGCTGCCCAGGCCAGGGTTTCCGTCAGCAAGCGCTCGGCAGCCACGACCCGGTTGCACAAACCCAGCGCCAGGCATTTTTCCGCCGGCAACTTGTCACCGCTCACCATCAATTCGTAGGCACGCTTGCGACCGATGGTGCGCGCCAGGTGCCAGGTCGCCCCACCGTCAGGGATCAAACCGATAGCGACGAAGGCCTGGTAGATATACGCATCATCTGCCATCACAGTCAAGTCGCAATTCATGGCAAAGGCGCTGCCCACGCCGGCGGCGGCACCATTGACGGCGCTGATCCAGGGCTTGGGCGCCTCGGTAATCGCCATCAGGGCCGGCTTGTATTCCTCGTTGAGCTGTTTCTCGACCGAGAAGTCCGGCCCCAGGTCTTCTGTCAGGTCGGCGCCGGCACAAAAGCCACGGCCTTCACCGGTAAGCACCACAACCCGCACACTGTCATCGGCATTGAGCTCATTGGCTGCACGGGTGAACTCTTCCAGTGTCAACGAGCCGATGGCATTGCGTACCGCCGGGCGATTAAAGCTGATAACCGCGACCGCGCCGTCACGGGACACCTTGATATGTTGGTACTCCATACAGCGACTCCTCGATCGAGCAATGGCGCCGGTTTCGGCTTACTTGGGCTGCATCCGGATACCGCCGTCCATGCGGATACACTCGGCGTTGATGTAGTCGTTTTCCACCAGCATCTGCGCCACATGGGCGATTTCATCAGGCTTGCCCAAACGCTGGGGGAAGAGCACCTGGCCGCCCAGGGGCTTCAAAAACTCCTCGATCTCCGGGGTCATCTCTTCGGCGCCGCCCATCATCAGCGGGGTGGCAATCAGGCCGGGGACAATGGTATTGACCCGGATACCCAGTACCGCCAGGTCACGGGCAATAGGCAGTGTCATGCCCACAATACCGCCCTTGGACGCCGAATACGCCGCCTGGCCTATCTGGCCGTCGTAGGCGGCAACCGATGCCGTGTTAATGATCACCCCGCGGCCACCGTCGTCGTTGATCACCTCGTTGTCCGCCATTTTTTCCGCGCACAAACGCAGCACATTGAAGGTGCCGATCAGGTTTACGTCGAGTATCAGCTTGAAATCATCCAGCGGGAAGGGGCCCTTCCGGCCCATGGTGCGCTTGGCATTGCCGATACCGGCAAAATTACAGTTGATGTGAATAGCACCAAACGCTTGTAGGGTTGCGGCGATACCCGCAGCCACCGAGTCCTCGTCAGTGACATTGACCTTGCAAAAAATAACACTGTCGCCCAGCTCTTCCGCCAGGGCATTGCCCTTTTCTTCGTTCATGTCGAAAATGGCACACTTGGCGCCGTTGGCAACAAAACGCCGGACGGCGGCACGCCCCAGTCCAGACGCACCCCCGGTGATTACTGCAACCTTATCTTTTAACTCCATGACGTTTCTCCTCTATCGGTTATCGGTATTAGAAATTACGGGTAGCAAAAGGGACATACTCATCAGCCAGGCAGTCCCTGCTGATAAGGATTTTCATGACTTCCGAGCTACCGGCATAAATCGTCGAGATTTTGGCATCGGTGTACTGGCGAGAGATCGGGTACTCATCCATATAGCCGTGGCCACCATGCATCTGTACCCCGATACCGGCGGCCTTCACCTGCAACTCGCTGGTCAGTAACTTGGCCTTGGCGGCATCCACCGCCGTCAGCTGGCCGGCGTTAAACGCTTTTACGCACTGGTCGACATAAGTTTGCGCGACATCCAGCTCGGTTCGCAGCTCTGCCAGCTTAAACTGGGTATTCTGGAATGCCGCCAGCGGCTTGCCGAAGGCCTTGCGCTCTTTGACATAGGCTGCGGTCAGGTCCCAGGACAGCTGGGCGCCCGCCACATAGCCGACAGCCCCCAGCAGGCGCTCTTCAGCCAGGCCTTCCATCAGGTAAGAAAAGCCCTTGTCGACCTCACCCAGGACGTTTTCACGGGGAATCTTTACCTCGTTAAAAAATAGCTCGGCGGTGTCCTGCGCCTTGAGCCCCATTTTTTTCAGGTTGCGACCGCGCTCAAACCCGTCCATGCCACGCTCTACCATAAACAGGGTCATGGCGTAGGGGTTGTTGTCCGGGTCGGTTTTGGCCGCCACGACGACCATATCGGCGTTGATGCCGTTGGAAATAAAGGTCTTTGAGCCGTTCAGCAACCAGTGGTCACCCTTGTCCTGCGCGTGGGCGCGCATCCCGGCCAGGTCGCTGCCGGCATCAGACTCGGTCATGGCGATGGCGAGAATGCACTCCCCGGTCGCACAGCGGGGCAGGAATCGTGCACACTGCTCTTCGTTGCCGAACCGCGTCAGGTAGGGACCAACCAGCCGGCTGTGCAAGGTGTTGAACCAGTCCGCGGCGCGAGCGTAGACGGTCTCTTCAATAATAATCTGCTCAAAGCGAAAATCATTATCACCCATGCCGCCATATTTCTCTTCCGGCCAAACCATCAGGAAACCTTGCTCACCGGCCCTGAGAAACGCCTCGCGATCAACGATGCCCTGGTCTCGCCATCGCTCCATGTGGGGGACGATTTCCGCCGCCAGAAATTTTCGATAGGCGTCGCGAAACATGTCCTGCTCTTCGCTAAAGTCTCTTGCTAACATCGTTACATTAATCCTGGGCTGGCGGCGGTCAAAAAACGACGCCCAGTATCGGGTCGGCCACGGGAGCCAGCAATGACCACCCCCGACAAAATTATTGACTCTAAGTTACAATGCCTGTCCCTGGACGATACTATATTATTTGTGCCGTGAGTAAAATTTCCATACCAATCTACTTCGTTGAGGCCATCCTCAAACACGCGCCGGCGAAGGGCCTCGATGTCACAGAGCTGCTGCGCACCAGCCGCATCTCCCCCCGGCTGCTGGATGAGCCCACCGCGCGTATCGCCGCCGAGCGGCTGGCCGACCTGCAAACCAATACCATGCGGGCGATGGATGACGAGTCACTGGGTTACGCCCGCTCGCCCCTACCCATCGGCAGCTGGGCGATGATGTGCCACGCGGTGATCAGCTGCGAAACCCTGGGCCACGCCATCAGCCGCTACAGCCGTTTTTTCCGCATGTTCGACCTTGGCTTCAGCACCGATATCGTGTCGGCGCCGGACCAGGAAATCCTGCGGCTAAGCCCGACCACCAGCGACCTGCCGGCCAGCCCCTATCCCATCGAGAGTTTCTTTTTCAATACCCACCGCTTCAGCAGTTGGCTGGTACAACAACACATCCCCCTGGTCGCCGCCAACTTCGCCTACCCCGCTCCCGGCCATGCCGCCGAATACCGCCACCTGTTTCTGGCCAATCCGGTTCACTTCGACCAGGCGTATTGCGAGCTGGTATTCCATCGCTCGGTCACTGAACAGTCCGTCGCGCAAAATGCGCTATCCCTGCGGCGCTTCCAGCGCTACCCGGTGCTGGCCCTGTTGACCCTGCAGTATCGACACAGCAGCTGGGTGGCGCGGGTCAAGGAGCGGCTGCGCAACGAGCTCGCGGAGATGCCGGAGCTGGATGAAGTGGCCGCCGGTCTCGACATACACCCGCAAACCCTGCGCCGCCGCCTGGCCCAGGAGGGCACCTCGTTCAAGGAGATAAAAAGCCAACTGCGCCGTGATGCGGCGCTTTACTACCTGGGCAAACAGGGGCTGTCCATCGAGGAAATCGCCTACCGGGCCGGCTTTTCAGAGTCCAGCGCATTTATCCGCGCCTTTAAGGGCTGGACCGGCGTCACCCCCTATACCTACCGCAAGGGTCTGTAAACGGCATCGGCTGCGGGCAATAGCCCAGCCCATTTGTCATTTAGGGTTAATTTTTTTGTTGCCTGCCATCATTGCCATCCGGTAGGGCTAAAACTCACACTTAGCGCCCCAATTGGACCATGCCACGGGAAGCCTATCCGGCAGCGATATGACGACACAAGAATTGGACACTGCAGGCCTCTGCAACTACCTGGAAAAACACATTCCCGGCTTCCGGGGGCCGGTGACTGCCGAGAAGTTCGCCGGTGGCCAGTCCAACCCGACCTTCAAGCTGAGCGCCGGCGGCCAGGATTATGTCCTGCGGCGCAAGCCCCCGGGCGAGCTGCTCAAATCGGCCCACGCCGTGGACCGGGAATTCCGCGTCATCAGCGCCCTGCGCGATACCGACGTCCCGGTACCGAAAACCTGGCTGCTGTGCGAGGATGACGCCGTCATCGGTTCCATGTTCTATATCATGGAATACATGGAGGGGCGCATACTGTGGGACCCGCAATTGCCGGAAGCTCACGATAACGCTGAGCGCGGCGCCATCTACGACGCCATGAACCAGACCATGGCGGCCTTGCACAACGTCGATGTCGAGGCTGTGGGCCTGGCGGACTATGGCCGGCCGGGCAACTACTTCGAGCGCCAGCTGGGCCGCTGGAGCAAGCAATACCGGGCATCGGAGACCGGGCACATCGAGGAGATGGAGACCCTGATGAGCTGGCTGCAGGCCAATATGCCGGAAAATGACGGCGCTGTCAGCCTGGTACACGGCGACTACCGGCTGGACAATATGATGTTTCATCCCAGCGAGCCCCGGGTAATCGCCCTGCTGGACTGGGAGCTTTCCACCCTGGGCCACCCCCTGGCGGACCTGGCCAATCAATGCATGGCCTGGATGCTGCCGCAGGATGGGCGCATCAAGGGGCTGGCGGGGGTGGATCGCCACGCCCTGGGAATCCCCACCGATGAGGAATATATCGCCCGCTACTGCGAGCGAACGGGCCGCGACGGCATAGAAAACTGGAATTTCTACCTGGTGTTCTCACTGTTCCGCCTGGCGGCGATTCTACAGGGGATCGTCAAACGCGCCCGGATCGGCACCGCCGCCAGTGCACAAGCGCATTCCAGCGGGGATGCGGTGAGGCTGTTGGCCGGCCTTGCCCACTCCCTGATAGACGGATGATCAACGAATAAACAGTCCGACCCGGATCAATACTTAATACTCTCCCAAAAGGAAAAACACCATGACCGATGAAGTACTGGTAGACGTAGCCGACGGCATCATGACCGTCACCCTGAACCG